>JBBRHQ010000144.1:0-7625 GCA_038222365.1 Solirubrobacterales bacterium | reverse complement strand
GATCGAGCGCTCCGAGGGAGCCCTCAGCGCCCTGCGCGAGCTGGACAGCGCGGCCGACGCCGACGTCGAGGGCCACAGGTACGCTTCCGACGCCCACCTAAAACAGGTGATCGAGCGCTCCGAGGGAGCCCTCAGCGCCCTGCGCGAGCTGGACAGCGCGGCCGACGCCGACGTCGAGGGCCACAGGTTGATCTCCGACGCGACGCTGAAGCAGGCGATCGAGCGCTCCGAGGGAGCCCTCAGCGCCCTGCGCGAGCTCGACCCGGCGGCCGACGCCGACGTCGAGGGCCACAAGTTCATGTCCGACGCGACGCTGAAGCAGGCGATCGAGCGCTCCGAGGGAGCCCTCAGCGCCCTGCGCGAGCTGGACGGCGCGGCCGACGCCGACGTCGAGGGCCACGTCCGGCGGCACGGCTGATTTGAGCGACCGGGCCGGTTCAGCCGGCGGTGGTGTCGACAGCGGAGCCGGCCCGGCGATGGGCCGGCTCCGGCGCATCCGCGGCGTCGTCTGGGAGTGGCGCGAGCACGCCCCCGAGCAGGCCAAGGAGCAGCCCGGGATGGGGGTGATCGCCCAGGAGGTCCAGGCGGTCTTTCCCGATCTGATCGAGCCCGATGAGAGCGGGAGCCACCTGACGGTCGAGTACGACGGGCTGGTCCCGCCGCTGATGGCGGCGGTGAAGGAGTTGAACGGGCGCCTCGGCGCCCTCGAGGAGAGGAGCGCGGAGATGGGTGATGAGGAGTCCGGGGACCGCAGCGGCAAGCAGGAGGCGACCGAGCTTGTCTCGCGCGCCGCCGGCGAGGGGGTGCGGACCACCCTCGACCCCGACGAGATCGAGAAGCTCTTCCCCCAGCTCGTCACGGTCGACGAGGAGGGGGAGAGGGTGGTCGTCTACGAGGGTCTGGTCGGCCTGCTGATCGAGTCCGTCAAGGAACTCGATTCGCGGGTCGCCGCGCTGGAGGCCCCGCCGGAGCGCTGAGCGCCGGGGCCGATCGCCGCTACGATCGCGCCGTGCCAGACGCCTCGGCCGAGCCGCTTCCCTCCTACAGCCTGCCGGCCGAGCGGGTCGGGGAGATCGCAATGCCCCCGAGCTGGCCCTACGAGGTCACCCCGGAGTGGGCCTGGGGGGGCGCGACCGGGGCCGGGGTGCGGGTCGCCGTCCTCGATTCGGGGATCGAGGCCGGCCATCCGCGGGTCGGCGGCGTGGCGCGGGCGGTCGCGGTCGAGACCGACGAGGAGGGCTATCCGCGGGTGGTCGATGACTCAGAGGGAGACGTCTTCGGCCACGGCACCGCCTGCGCCGGGATCATCCGCTCGATCGCCCCCGAGGCCGAGCTGATCAGCGTCCGGGTGCTCGGGCCCGAGAACCGCGGCAGCGGCGTGGTCCTGCTGGGCGGGCTCGACTGGGCCCTCGGGGAGGGCTTTGAGGTGGTCAACCTCAGCCTCTCGACCTCGAAGGCGGAGCTACTCGAGATCCTGCGCCAGCTCACCGACAGCGCCTACTTCCAGCGCACGACGATCGTCGCCTCCGCCCACAACATGGCGGTTGAGAGCTACCCATGGCGCTTCGCTTCGGTGATCTCGGTCGGCAGCCACGAGGAGCCCGACCCGTTGCGCTTCTACTGCAACCCCGCCCCCCCGGTCGAGTTCTACGCGCCCGGGCTGGAGATCGACGTCGCCTGGAAGGGCGGCGAGAGCCTGCGATGCTCGGGCAACAGTTTCGCCACCGCCCACATCACCGCGATCTGCGCCCTGATCCGCTCCAAGCACCCGGAGCTGACCGCGTTCGAGCTGAAGAGCGTGCTGCGGCTGACCGCCGCCAACGCAGCGGGAGGGGGAGGGGAGCGGTGAGCGAGGAGCGCCTGCGCGCCGCGGTCGCCGCCTCGGCCCTGGCCGGCGAGGGGGCCCAGGACGAGCTGTTCCAGTCGATAGTCGACGTCGCCCGGGCAATCTTCGACGCCCGGGCTGCCTCGATCACCCGCTATGACGCCGACGCTGACGAGCTGGTCTTCGAGGCGGTCTCGGGAGAGGGCTCGGCCTCGCTCATCGGCAGCCGCTTCCCCTCTGCCGAGGGGGTGGCGGGCTTCGTCCTGCGCTCCCGCGAGCCCCTGGTGATCGAGGACGTCGAGCGCGACCCCCGCTTCGCCCGCGACGTCGCCGAGCAGAGCGGCTACGTCCCCAAGGCGCTGATGGTGGCGCCCCTGCTGCGCGGCGACGAGCCCCTGGGGGTGCTCTCGGTGCTCGACCGCTCGCCCGAGCGCGCCCTGGGTCTGGCCGAGATCGACCTTCTGGTGCTGTTCTCGCGCCAGGCGGCGCTGGCGCTGGAGGTGGTCGAGCGCGCCCGCGGGGCGGGCTCGGCCCTTCGGGGCGAGGGCGAGACGGCCGTGGTCGGGCGGTTGGCGGAGGCGATCGAGCGCCTGGAGGGCCCGCGGCGCGAGGCGGGGCTGCGGCTGCTGGCGGCGCTGGAGCAGTTGCTGGGGGCCTAGGAGCGTCAGTGACGCGGGTCAGCGCGGGCCCCAGGCCGGGGAAGAGAACTGCCCCCGGGCTACTTTGGTGATTGCTCGCCTCCGGCCCGGGTGTCAAACCGAGACGGCAAAGATGTTGCTGACGGGCCTACCCCGCTCGAGCCGCGGGCGCGAGCAGGCGATCCAGCGGCCATCCGGTGAAAAGACCGGGTCCTGACAGCTTCAGTTGGGGATTAGGCGGCGCAGACGGGTCCCGTCGCGGCGCACCATGTAGAGGGCGGTACTGCTGATCTGGCCCTGGAGGTAGGCGTTGCGGACGAACGAGACCCATCGGCCGTGGGGCGAGAAGCTCCGTTTGAGCGAAAAGTCGCACTCCTCATGACGGTCAGGAGCGCCCGCATCCTCCTCGCGTCCGTGTGAGAGGTGTCACGTTCGGGAAAGCCGAGGTATTCGTGGGCCCGAGCGCCCGGCTCATCGATCAAGACCGAGATCGAAGAGATAATGCGCGGCCCGTCTTGACCTACCACTTAGGGGAGGAGGGAGCTTGATGAACGACGCGGACCCGCTCGGCCTCTCGGCCGAGGAGATGCGAGGCATGGCCCACGAGACGGTGGACATGGTCATCGACCTGCTCGCCGATCTCGGCTCGCTCCCGGCCCAACGGCGGGCGACGCCCGAGGAGATGGAGGCCCGGCTCCCGGCCACACCCCCGGCGGGGCCGGTTCCGTTCGAGCAGATTCTCAGCGATGTTCGGGAGAAGGTGATCCCATTCGGCTGCCTCAACGGACACCCCCGCTTCTTCGCCTTCGTCCCGGGCGGCGGCACCTTTCCCGGCATGCTCGGCGACTTCATCGCCAGCGCGGTGAACTTCGAGGTCAGCTCCTGGATGGAGGCGGCCGGCCCCTCCCGGGTGGAGTCGATCGTGATCGACTGGTTCAAGGAATGGATCTCCTACCCCTCGGGCGCGGCCGGCGTGCTGGTCTCCGGCGGCTCGGCCGCCAACCTGACGGCGCTCGCCTGCGCTCGCGAGGCGATCGCCGGGCCGATGCGGGATGACCTGGTGATCTACGCCTCCGACCAGGCCCACTCCTCGGTCGCCCGCGCCGCCCGCGCCCTCGGGTTCAGGCCGGCCCAGCTCCGGGTCCTGCCGAGCGACGATGATTTCCGTTTGCGACCCGACGCCCTGCGGGGCGCGATCGCCGCCGACCGCAGCGACGGTCTCACCCCCTTCGCCGTCTGCGCCAGCGCCGGCTCGACCAATACCGGCGCAGTCGACCCCCTGCCGGTGCTGGCAGGTATCTGCGAGCAGGAGGAGCTTTGGCTGCACGTCGACGGCGCCTACGGTGGCTTCGCCTCGATGACCGAACGCGGAGGGCGACTGATGCGCGGGCTGAAACGCGCCGACTCGGTCACCCTCGATCCCCACAAGTGGTTCTACCAGCCGTTCGAGTGCGGCTGCCTGCTGGTCCGGGAGGGCCGGTTGCTCGACGACGCCTTTCGCATCTCTCCCCACTACCTCAAGGACACGGCCGGGCACCAGGGCGAAGTCAATTTCGCCGACCGCGGACTCCAGCTCTCGCGGATGGCGCGGGCGCTAAAGGTATGGATGTCGGTGAACGCCTTCGGGTCCGACGCCTTCCGCAGCGCCATCGACCGAAGCCTCGATCTCGCCTGCCTCGCCCAGCGCCGGATCGAGCAGAGCAAGGAGCTGGAGCTTCTCAGCCCGGCGCGGCTCGGGATCGTCTGCTTCCGCCGCCGCTTCGGCGGCGGCCGCTCGGAGGAGGAGGCGGAGGAGCTGAACAGTCGCCTGGTCGCGGCGCTCGACGAAAGCGGCTACGGGCTGGTCTCCTCGACCCGGTTGCGAGGCCGCTACGCGATCAGGCTCTGCGTGCTGAACCACACCAGCTCTGAGGATGACGTCCTCGGGGTGCTCGATTGGCTGCAGCGGGCGGAGATCGACGTCGACGCTTCCCCACCGCGGCCCGGCGCGTCCTCGGAGCCCGACGCCGACCTCGACCGAGGTCTTCCGGCGGACTGGGCTGCGGATCAGGGATCGCTGAGTGCAATCCAGCGGATCCCGCTGTTCGAGGGGCTCAGCTCCGAGCAGCGTGACGCCCTCGTCCGGGATTCCCGGCTCCGGAGCGCCGCTGCCGGCGAGGAGTTGACCACCCGCTGGAGCGCGGGGCGTGATTTCTTCGTGATCCTCGAGGGGCGCGCCGCCGTCGAGCTCGAGGATGGCGCCCCCCGCGAGCTCGGCCCGGGAGAGTTCTTCGGCGAGCTTGCCGCGCTCGACTGGGGAGCCGGTTACGGCTACGTCAGGACCGCGACCGTCTCGGCGCTGGAGCCCCTGCTCCTGCTCGTCGTGCCGGCCGAGAGGCTGAACGCGATGATCGTCGAGGTGCCCGCGTTGGCGGCGGTGATCGAGGCGGCCGTACGGGAGCGGTTGCCGCGGTCCTGAAGCTGTTTGCCCGCACAGCCCTGCGTTTAGGCTTGGCCGATGCGGCGACTGGGGGCTCTCCTCCGCACGGCTCGAGCCGTCTTCGAGAACCCGGACCTGGGGAGGATGCAGGTCTCCTGGACGGCGATGTCGTTCGCAACCTGGGGGTTCGCGATCGCGCTCGGCGTCTACGCCTTCGACCTGGGTGGCTCGATCGCGGTCGGCGTGGTCGCCGCGATTCGCCTGCTGCCGGGCGTGTTCGCCACGCCGTTCGCCGGGGTGCTCGGCGACCGTCATTCGCGCCGCCTCGTGCTGCTCGCGTGCACCGCCGCGACTGCCGTCGTGCTCGGCCTCGCCGGTGCGGCGGCGGCGCTCGACGCGCCCGCGGCGATCGTCTACGTCCTTGCGGGCCTGTTCACCGTCGTCTCCAGCCCCTATATCCCCGCGGAGGGGGCGATCTTCCCCACCCTGGCCCGCACCCCGCAGGAGCTCTCGGCTGCCAACGTCGCCCATGGCGTCGCCGACAACCTCGGCTTCCTGCTGGGAGCGGTCGCAAGCGGCTTCCTGCTGGTGGCGAGCGGGCCGGCCGTGGTCTTCGGACTGACCGCCGCCGCCTCCGCGACCGCGGCATTGGTGATCGCCGGGGTGCGCCAGGACAGCCGCCCCGAATACGCCGGGTCGGAGGCGGCGAGTGGCATTCTCGCCGAGATCACCCTCGGCGTCCGCTCGATCCTCTCCGAGCAGGGCCTGCGCTTGGCCGCCAGCGCGGTCGTCTTGATCTCGGTCTTCGAGGGGGCGGCGGACGTCCTCGTGGTCACCGTCGCCCTGCAGCTGCTCGACCTGGGGCGCGGCAGCGTCGGCTTCCTCAACGCCCTCTGGGGCCTGGGAGCGGTGGCCAGCAGCGCCGTCCTCGTCTCGATGATCGATCGCGGCCGGCTGACCGTGGCGCTGACGCTCGGCTGCATGCTGACGGGGATTGCGACTGCCCTGACCGGAGCCTGGGCAGTTCCCGTCGTCGCCTACGTCGCCTGGCTCGGGATCGGCGCCGGCTTCAACCTCACCGACGTCGCCGCTCGCACCCTGCTCCAGCGGCTCGGGTCGGACGAGGTGCTGGGCAGGGTGATGGGCACGCTGGAGACGGCGCGGGTTGCGGCGATGGCGCTGGGCTCGATCCTCGTCCCGGTGGCCCTCGCACTGTTCGGAGTGCGCGGAGCGCTCTTCGCGCTGGCCGCGATGCTTCCCCTGTTCGCCATCCTGCGCTCCAGCGCGCTGCGAAGCTTCGAGATCGGCGCCCCGGTCTCGGAGCAGGGCTACGCGCTGCTTCGAGGCGACCCGATCTTCGAGCCGCTGCCGATGGCGACGGTGGAGCGACTCACCCACGGCCTGCTCACGCTGACGGCAGTCCCGGGAGAGGAGGTGATCACCGAGGGCGAGCGCGGCGACCACTTCTACCTGATCGAGAGCGGTGAGGTCGAGGTGAGCGAGAACGGCGAGTTTCGCTGCCTTCAGGGCCCCGGGGAGTCCTTCGGCGAGGTCGCTCTTCTGCGCGACGTCCCCCGCACGGCGACGGTGCGAGCGCGGACGCAGACAGTGCTGATGGCGCTCGAGCGTGAGCACTTCATCGGCGCGGTGACCGGCCACGACCGCAGCCATGAGGCTGCCCGGGCGACCGCGGAGGAGCGCAGGCCAACCGGCGCCTCGGCCCCCTGAGTTGAGGCGAGGGGCGTTTCAGGCATCCGGCCAAGCCGCCGATAAGCAGTCCATGGAGTCACGATCGTGGCTTTGCCCGACCGAGCTTGACCGTGCCCGGGTCACCGAGGCCAGCCCGCGGGTGCGCCGTGCGCGAGAGATCGCCGCCGGAGCCTGCGGCCTGGCGCTGGTCGCCTCCGGGCACTGGCTGGGCTGGTGGACGCTGGGGTTGTTCGCGATCGCCGTCGCAAACCTCGCGACCCTCGATTGGCGGTTCTCCCGAGCCGACCACCCCGAGCGCGTCGCCGCCGGCAGCCTGCTTCTCCACACGGCGCTGTTCGCAATCGGCGTCGCCCTCAGCGGCGGCCCGCGTAGCCCTGCCCTGCCATGGCTGGTGATCCCGGTGGGGATGGCGGCGACCCGTTTCCGCGCCCCGGTCGTCTGGGCCTACGCCGGGCTGACCGGGGCGGTGGCCGTGGCGGTGAGCGCCGGGGTCGGTCCCACGAGCCTCGCGGAGGACCCGGCCCTGCTGATGGTCACGCTCTCACTGCTGGTCGGGCTGGCGGCGATCACCTCTGCTCTGACGGGTGCCGAGCTGATCCACCGCGACGCCGCCGTGCTGGACCCGCTCACCGGTCTGCTCAACCGGACGGGCCTTGAGGCGCGCGTCGCCGAGCTCGAGGAGCAGGCGGGGCTGACCGGCGACTGGGTCTGTTTCGTCGCCTGCGATCTCGATGACTTCAAGGCCGTCAACGACACCCACGGCCACCAGCGCGGAGATGCTGTGCTGCGCGCCGTCGCCTACGAGCTGCGCAAGGCCTTGCGCTCGTTCGAGCTGATCTACCGGATCGGCGGCGAGGAGTTCCTGATCGTCCTCCCTGGCACCAGTCCGCCCGAGGGCCGCGAGATCGCCGAGCGTCTGCGCCAGACCCTGGGGGAGAGCAGCCCGGGTGGGGTCGAGCTGACGATGTCGGTCGGGCTCAGCGCGGCCCAGGGGGCGGAGGTCGAGCACCACGGGCTGTTCCGCAGCGCCGAT
>JBBRHQ010000143.1:0-7727 GCA_038222365.1 Solirubrobacterales bacterium | reverse complement strand
AGCTCGAGGCGCTCGAGCGGCGCTACCTGATGCAGACCTATGCGCGGGCGCCGGTGGAGTTCGTCCGTGGCGAGGGGGCACGGCTCTGGGACTCCGAGGGCAGGGAGTACCTGGACTTCTTGGCGGGGATCTCCGTCTGCTCGGTCGGCCACTGCCATCCCGAGGTGGTCGCCGCGGTACGCGAGCAGGCGGGAAGGCTGATCCACGTCTCCAATCTCTTCTACACCGAGCCGATGGTGCGGCTCGCCGAGCGGCTCTCGCGCTCCAGCCTCGACGGCCGGGTCTTCTTCGCCAACTCGGGAACCGAGGCGAATGAGTGCGCGATCAAGCTCGCCCGCAAGCACGCCCATGCCCGCGGCATTTCCGAGCCGGAGATCGTCAGCTTCGAGGGCGACTTCCACGGGCGCACCTACGGCGCCCTTTCGGCCACCCCGACGATGGCCCGCAACCCAGACTTCGCGCCGATGCTCCCGGGTTTTCGCTCGGTGCCCTGCGGCGACGCCGGGGCGATCCGGGAGGCGGTGGGGGAGAGCACCGCGGCGGTCCTGATCGAGCCGATCCAGGGCGAGGCGGGGATCTATGAGATCGGCGAGGAGGCGCTGCTGGCCGCCCGGGAGGCATGCGACCGCAGCGGAGCGCTGCTGATCCTCGATGAGATCCAGACCGGGATGGGGCGGACCGGCTCGCTGTGGGCCTACCAGCAGACCCCGGTGCGCCCCGACGTGCTGACCACTGCGAAGGCGCTCGGCGGCGGTCTCCCGATCGGCGCCGCCGTGACCACGCCGGAGGCGGGCGAGGTGCTCGCGGCGGGCGATCACGGCTCGACCTTCGCCGGGGGAGCGCTGGCAGCGGCAGCGGGCCTGGCGGTGCTCGAGATCGTCGATCAGCCGGCCTTCCTGCGGCGGGTCCGGGAGGTCGGCACGAGGCTCGCCGAGGGCCTCGCCGGCCTCGCCGGGGTCAGCGAGGTGCGAGGGCGGGGCCTGATGCTCGCCGCCGGGCTCGCCGAGGGAATCGACGCCGCGGCGGTCGGGTCGCGTGCGCTACGGGGCGGGCTTGTCGTCAACGTCCCCGAGCCCGGCACGATCAGGTTGCTGGCGCCGCTGATCGTCTCCGACGAGCAGATCGAGTGCGGGCTAGAGATCCTCGGCGCGGCGATCAGCGACGAGGCTTAGTCGAGCTTCGACGCGGTCATGAAGATGCCGGCCGTCGCCAGGTCCTCGTCGGAAAGGACCCGGTAGCGGGGCAGGAGTCGAGGCCGGACCTCGGCGATCAGTCGGCGGGCGGGATCGAGCATCTCCTGCGGCACCTCCGCGGGGTGGGGGACGATGTCGGGTTCGTGGCCGATCACGTGGGTCACCATCACGCGGGCGTCGTATTCGCGCCGCGCCATCTCCTCTCGGTAGGAGTCGGCCAGCCTCCGGTTTGGCAGGCCGGAGTTCTCCCCCATCCAACGATAGAGGCGATCGCCGATCGTCAAAAAGGTGAGCGGGTTGTGGCCTCCATGCGTGAACAGCCCGTGGTCGCGCAGGTCGACCTTGTGGGTGATCAGCCCCCCCGGGGCGATCATCCGGTCCATCGCCGAGAACGCTCGGGAGAGATCGTTGACGTGCTCGAGCACCGCCCGCGAGACGATCACCTCGAAGCTGCGCTCGCCGAGCGAGGCCGGGGCATCTTCGGCCGCGACCCCCTGGATGACCCGGATCCGCGAGGGGTCGACCCCGAATCGGGAATCCTCTGAGAGCGCCGCGGCGGCCCGCTCGGCTTCCGGCGCGGGAAGCGAGGCGACCAGGGCTCGGTGAATGCGTCGCTGCTGCTCGGGGTCGCGCCAGGTGATGAAGCGATCCAGTGTCGTCACCCGCTCCGCCCCCGCGGCTATCAGCCTCAGCGCGACACCGAAGTTGTCTCCTGGGCCGAGCTCCAGCATGGAGGCACCGGCCAGCCTCTCCGGCGCCAGCCCGCCGTAGCGGACGTAGTCCGTGAAGACCTCGTCGATGTAGCGGAGGCTCTGCTCGGTCGGCAGACCGCGGTGGGTGGCCCCCTGGCGTTTGATCGGGAGCCGTAAGCGCATTCCGATGGCCGCCATCCGGTCCTTGGCGACGCGGGCGGCGATCACGGCCGAGCGGGATCGCTTCGCGTATGCGGCGAATCTCGGGCCTGTGGACATCCGCGGCACCCTACCCACGGGCCTCCCCGTCAGATCCCGGCGGCGCTCTGAAAGGGATCATGCGAATACCAAAAATTGAGTGGTATGGACGTCCAATCAGGCGGGAAGGTGGCAAGTCCGGACGCCCTGCTGACGATGCCCCGGGCGATGAGTTCTTGCCGTCCCGCAGCAGTTGCCCTGGCATTCACGGCGCTGGTCCTACTGGCCACCGGTCCAAGCAGCGCGGCCGCCGACGGCGGTTGCGATCTCGTCGCCTCTTCATCCGGGTCGGCCTCGGCTGCGGGGACCCTCGGGGACCCGCTCCGTGGCGCGCACGAACTGGTCAACGCGCTGCGCTCGGGCCAGGTCGGTTGCTTCGCCGCCGGCACCTACAGGTTCAGGGAGCTGAAGATTTCGCGGCCGCGGGTCGAGCTGACCAGCGTCCCCGGCCAGCGGGCGAAGCTCCGGGGCCGCCTCTGGATCGCGCGCGGCGCCAACCACGTCACCGTGTCCCACCTCGATCTCGATGGTCGATCCGGGAACGCCGATCTTCCCAGCCCCACGGTGAACGGCGATCGGGCGCTGTTCGACGACCTCGACGTCACCAATCACCACACGGGGATCTGCTTTGCGCTCGGCAGCAGCGTCTGGGGGCGGGCCAGGGGCACCGTGATCAAGCGCAGCAAGATCCACGACTGCGGTCGCCTTCCCTCCGAGAACCAGGACCACGGTATCTACCTCTCTGCCGCCACCCACACGGTGATTCGCCACAACTGGATCTACCGCAACGCCGACCGGGGGATCCAGCTCTATCCCGACGCCCAGTACACCCGCGTGATCGGCAACGTCCTCTACCGAAACGGCGAGGGGATCATCTTCTCGGGCGACCACCGGGTCGCCGCCAACCACAACCTGGTGGCCGAGAACATCATCGCCGACTCGAGAATCCGCAGCAACGTCGAGTCCTTCTACGAGCCGGGTGCGCCGGTCGGACACAGGAACGTCGTCCGATTCAACTGCGTCCACGGCGCCTCGTCGGGGTACTACGCCGGACCGGACAACAGCGGCATTCAGGACGGTGAGATCGGCTTCAACGCCGCCTACAACCTTCCGGCCAATCCCCGTTTCGTCGATCCCGCGCATGGCGACTTTCGCCTCCGGGAGGGCAGCCCCTGCGCCGATCTCGGCGGCAAGGTTTCGCTGCGCGCACCGCGGCTCCACGGTCGCCGAGTGCGGCTGCGGGGCAGGTTGCCCGGCCCCCCGGTCGCCAAGGTCAGGGTCCAGTTCAAGCGCCGCGGTCACTGGAGAACATTGACCCGCAAACGGGTCCGTGCCTCCGCCTTCAAGGTCAAGGTGAAGGTCCCGCGGCGCCTCAGGGCAAAGCGGCTGCACGTCCGGGCCGAGATGCCCGGCCACGCGCCTTCCCGATCGGTGACCCTGAGGCTGCGGCGCCACCGCTGACGGGCCAGCCCGCTGACGCCTGGAGGACTGCATGGAGCTGCCGCGAACATGGGTGAGGTGATGGCCGGCGAGCCGACATCCCAAGGCGGTGATTCGGGCCGCCACGTGCTGGTGATCGGCGGCGCCGGTTACATCGGCAACGTCCTGGTGCGCAGGCTGCTGGGCGACGGGGTCCGGGTGCGGGTCCTCGACAAGCTTCTCTACGACCACGGGGCGGCGATCGCCGGCGTCTTCGAGGAGCCGGGCTTCTCCTTCGTGCGCGGCGATCTCTGCGACCGGGGAGATCTGGATCGCGCCCTGGACGGCGTTACCGACGTTGTCCTGCTGGCGGCGATGGTCGGCGACCCGGTCTCGAAGAAGTTCCCGGAGCTGACCCGCAGGGTCAATGTCGAGGGCGCCCAGAGCCTGTTCGACGCCCTCGAGGGACGCGGTATCGACCGCTTCGTCTTCACCTCGACCTGCTCCAACTACGGCATGCGGACGACCGACGAACCGGCGACCGAGGAGTCTGAGCTCTCGCCGGTCTCGCTCTACGCCGAGACCAAGGTCGCCTTCGAGGAGTTTGTCCTCGGCCGGGTCGGGGAGGTCGATTTCTGCCCGACGGTGCTGCGGATCTCCACGGCCTACGGGATCTCGCAACGGATGCGCTTCGACCTGACCATCTCCGAGTTCACCCGGACCCTGACGATCGGCGACGAGTTGCTGGTCTACGACGCCGACACCTGGCGTCCCTACTGCCACGTGCGCGACATCTCCAAGGCGATCTCGATGACCATGGCGGCACCGGCGGAGGCAGTCCGGGGCGAGGTCTTCAACGTCGGCCACGCCGATGAGAACTTCACCAAGCGGATGGTGGTGGAGGCCGTCCAGGAGCACCTTGGGGGCAGGGGCAAGCTGAGCTTCCACGAGGGCGGGGTCGATCCGCGCAACTACCGGGTCTCCTTCGAGAAGATCCGCGAGGGGATCGGCTTCGAGCCCGATCTGCGGGTGCCGGTCTCGGTCGGCAACCTGGCCAGGGCGATCGAGGCGGGCGCCTTTCCCGACGTCGAGGAGCGCGAGCGCTTCTACTCATCTCACACCCTGGCGGGAGTCAAGCCCGAGGCCAACGGAGCGGACTGATGCGGGCGGTGATCCTCGCCGGCGGGAAGGGAACCCGCCTGCGTCCATACACGACCGTGCTCCCGAAGCCGCTGATGCCGCTCGGAGATCGGCCGATCCTCGAGCTGATCCTCCACCAGCTGGCAAGCGCCGGGTTCCACCACGCCGATCTCAGCGTCGGCCATCTCGGAGGGCTGATCCGCGCCTATCTGACCGAGAGCAAGGTGCTCGAGGGCGAGCTCGAGATCGGCTACATCTACGAGGACGAGCCATTGGGGACCGCGGGCGCGCTGAAGCTGATCGACCCAGTCCCGGAGGAGCCGTTCCTGGTGATGAACGGCGACATCCTCACGACCCTCGACTACGCCGAGCTGATGGGCTTTCACCAACGGGAGCGCCCGGCGCTGACAATCGCCTCGCACCAGAAGGAGGTGCAGCTCTCCCTCGGGGTGATCGAGACCGCGGGTGGCGACAACGAAGTGAGGGGATTCGTCGAAAAGCCGACCCTGCACTACGAGGTGAGCATGGGAATCTACGTCTACGACCCCGTCGCGCTGGAGCACATCCCCGACGGACGCTTTGACTTCCCGGACGTCGTCCTCGCGCTGCTCGGTGCCGGTGAGCGGGTCCTGACCTACCCCTTCGGGGGAGAGTGGTTCGACATCGGAACGCGTGACGAGCACGAGCGAGCGATGGTCGAGTTCGACGCGCACGGCGGATTGTTCGCGCCGAGCGAAGAGGGGTGAGCGAGACCGCGGGGGCGCTGTTTGCCGCGGCGGACCCCGGTGCCGCCCGGCTCGCGAGGGCACTGGCCTGGCTCTGGCGGCTGGGCCCGCTGCTTCCTTCGCCGCAATCCGAGGCGGTTGGGTTCGGCGGGGAGGGCGACGAGGCCGAACTGAGGAGACTGGTCGCGGGGGGGAAGCTGGGCGGAGCTGTGGTGATCGGTGAAGCAGCGGCAAAATCTCCGACCGACGCCCGCGACGGGCTGCTTCGGGTTCGTGCCGACCCCGATCTCGCCTGGGGGATGCTGGGGTTCGAGGCGGTGCTCGAGCCGATCTCCGCTTTCCTGGTGGAGCGACTGAACCGTCCGCTCGTTCTCTTGCCCCGGATCGGGATGCTGCGGATCGACGACCTTCCCGGGACCGCCCAGCACCAGCTCGAGGGCCGGGCAAAGGGGGACCCGCGCCAGAGCCGCCGCCTGCGACGCTACGTGCGCGCCTGCCGTCGGGCCGGCGCGATCCTCAACGTCGCGGTTCCCGCGCAGGCATTCGAGGCAGAACGCCGGGTGCCGCTGGACAGCGTTTGGCCGGACTCGATCGCCGTCCTCCGGCATGGGGTCGCCGAGGGAACGGTGGAGGCGGTCTGCCACGGTCTCCTGCACCTCGACACCGAGCGGCTCGAGCACGGGGCGGTCGAGTTCAGGGAGTTCGCCCATCTCGACGAGGACGAGGCCGGCCGGCGGATCGACGCCGCTCGTGCCTGGCAGGAGAAGGCGATAGGGGCGTCGGAGACCTTCGTGGCGCCCGCCTGGGCCTACAGCGAGGGCAGTCTGGCCGCGGCGGAGAGCCGGGGCCTCCCCTGCTTCGTCCGCTGCGAGCCCGGTCGCGTCTATTCCCCGGGGCTGGTCAGCGAGACGCTGAAGGGTGGACTCGGGATCAGCGGCCTTGACTACCGGCCCCTGGCTCGACTGGCGGGACTCGGCCTGCCACCCGCTCTGGTGCTGCACGGAACGATGATGGACGCCCGCACCGGCGGCCTCGACCTTCCCAGGGGCCTGCCGACTGCCGTGAGGCTCTTCCTGCGGAGGGATCTGAGCCGGCTGCCGGGTCTGAAGGGGTTGCGCTGGGTGGGCGCGTCGGACTTCGTTCAGGCGCTCGCACTGCACGATGAGGTGGTGGTCGAGGAGGGCGAGGTCCGCGTACCCTCGGGAGGGCGTGTGCGTATCCGAGATTCGCTCGGTGAGCGCACGATCGAATCCTGAGTGGGTGCGCTCGAGCAACAAGCGGTCGGCGACGCGCTGCGGCGAATGCCCGAGGTCGAGGCGCGGGTCCGCCAGATCCGGAGGCGGCTCAGCCGGCTGATCGATCTGCGCGAGGGTGGGCGGGTGCTGGACGTCGGCGCGGCCCTCGGCCTCTATGTCGTCGCCTGGCAGCGGGAGGGGTTCGACGCAATCGGGGTGGAGCCGTGGGCAGAGGCGGTCGAGGCGAGCCGCGGGATCGAGGCCGAGACCGGCGTGCCCTTCGAGGTCCTCCTGGGCGCGGCCGAGGACCTGCCGATCGCCGACGGGTCAATCGATCTCGTGGTCGCCACGTCGGTCCTCGAGCACGTCGACGACCCTGGGCGGGCGGTGGCGGAGGCCTACCGGGTGCTCCGGCCCGGGGGTGGCTTCTACATCTATACGACCAGTGCCCTCTGCCCCCGGCAGGCCGAGATACGAGTCTTCGCCGCCTTCCCCTGGTATCCGCCGGCGCTCCAGAAGCGGATCATGCGCTGGGCGGCGGAGTCGCATCCATGGCTGGTGCACGGAACCTCGGCCCCCGCCTATCACTGGTTTACGCCGAAGCGGGCGGAGGCCCTGCTCCGGCAAGCAGGTTTTGGCCGCATCGTCGAGCGCTGGGAGATGCGACTCCCCGAGGAGGACAGCGGGGTGCGAGGGAGGCTCGCCGAGGCGGCGCGATCGCGGCGCAGTGCCCGGCTCGCGCTGAACCTGGCGATCGAGGACTCGGCCTACCTCGCGGTGAAGCCGGAGTACTAGTCTCGTAGTTATGTCCAAGAAGGCCGGCGCGGGTCCGCAGGGAGCCCGCGAATGCCGAGCGTCAGACTGTGATGCTCGGACGCCTCTACCTTCCCGCAGTGGGCCTTCTCACCCTGACTCTCACCCTGGCGATCTCGGCCAGCGGGTACGGCGCTACGCCCTCCTGCGACCTCTATGCGTCCCCGTCCGGATCGGACTCGGCGAGCGGCTCGGTCGATGCTCCGCTTCGCTCCGTCCAGCAGCTGGCCGACTCGCTGTCGGCAGGCGGGG
>JBBRHQ010000142.1:0-7749 GCA_038222365.1 Solirubrobacterales bacterium | reverse complement strand
CCCCGCCAGCCCCTCGATCTCGGCCATCGCGGGGGCCTCGGGCACGGTCCCGCCCAGGCCGCGCAAGGCCTCGGCGAGCGCCTCCAGGTGCCGACGCTCCTGTTCACCAAACTGCTTCGCGATCTCGGCGACGGGCTTCTCCAGCAGGCCGCTGCCCAGTCCGGTCCGATAAGCGAGCAGCGCGGCCTGCTCGACCGCGATTGCGCTCTGCAGGATTTCGCCATCGTCCCCTGTGTCGGCCACGGCCACGGCCACCCCGGCCCGTAGCAGCGGGGGCGCGAGGCCGGCGGCGAGGGCAGCGCTCAGCCCGCGGCGGGCCAGGTCGCGTCGGGTCCCCTCACTCACCCGAAGGTCCCGATCTCGAGTCCCGCCCGGGAGAGCGCCTGCCGGTCGCCCCCTACGAAGGTATCGGGAGCCTGGGGGCGCCCGAGCTCCCCGGCGATCACGGCGAGGTGCTCGGCCTCGACCGCGACGATCTCCCCGGCGATCGCGCGCAGATTGCTGGCCGAGAGCTTCGGGACCGCCTCCAGGTATGCGGCGATCAGGACCTTCTCGAGGTCGGCGGCGAAGGCCAGGGCTCCGCGCCGGCCGCCGATCGCCCGGTGCTCGAGCCGGAGCGGCCCCGCGCCCGCGGACCCGCCGCGCTGCTTTATCGCCTTGGTCAGGGCATCGGCGTGCTCCTGCTCCTGGGCGAGGAACGCTTCGAAGGTCCGAAGCGCCTCCCCCTCGAGCGGCATCGCGGACATGCGGTAGGCGGCGACCGCGGTCAGCTCGAGGCTTAGCGCGTGCTCGAGGATGGCGATGTCACGATCCTTCTCGGAGCGAGCGCCATCGTCGCCTCCGCCACCGCAGGCGGCCAGGAACGTGGCCGAGCCGGCGCCGAGGACGAGCCCGGCGCCGGTCAGGAAGCCGCGGCGCGAGAGCGGGTCGCGGATGATTCCAGTTGCGGCCCCGGGATCGGGGCACGCGGAGGACGACATCAGCGGATCATCGCCGAGATCAGAACCCGAGAGGGCCGCAGCGCTGGCGGCGCTGGCCGCCGAGGTTCACGACTGCCGCCGCTGCCCGCGGCTGGTCGAGTGGAGGGAGCGCTGCGCCGCCGACCCGCCCCGGCGCTTCGCCGGACAGGCTTACTGGGCGAGGCCGCTGGAGGGTTTTGGAGACCCGCACGCCAGGGTGATCGTCGTCGGGCTGGCACCGGCGGCGCACGGCGGCAACCGCACCGGGCGCTTCTTCAGCGGCGATCGCTCCGGCGACTGGCTGTTCGCGGCGATGCACCGCGCCGGGTACGCGAACCGGGCGCTGTCGGAGCGCCGCGGCGACGGGCTGCGGCTCGGCGACGCCTACGTCACAGCCGTCAACCGCTGCCCGCCGCCGCAGAACCGCCCGAGCACCGAGGAGCGCGACAACTGCCTGCCCTTCCTCGAGCGCGAGCTGGCGCTGCTCGGGGCCGGGCGGGTGATCGTCGCCCTGGGCAGCTTCGCCTGGGACGGGGTTCTGCGGGCGGTCCGCTCCGGCGGCGGCGAGGTGCCACGGCCGAAGCCGCGCTTCGGGCACGGGGCGGAGGCGCGCGCCGGGCGCTTCTCGTTGCTGGGCTGCTTTCACCCCAGCCAGCAGAACACCTTTACCGGCAAGCTGACCGAGGAGATGCTCGACGCGGTCTTCGCCCGGGCCCGGGAGCTGGCGGGGTAGGGTGGCGCGGCGATGAAGGCCTGCCTCACCACACTCGCGGCTGCGATCGCCATCGCCTCGCTGTTCGCCGGCTGCGGCTCGGGGGACGGAGATACGACTGGGGCGCCGGAGCCGCTGAAGCGGGCCGGGGGCTCGGGGGCGCCGCCGGGAGCGTCGGTGAAGCGATGCGGGACGGCCGGGGTCTTGACCGCGCTTAGGGTCAGCGGCGTCGGGTGCGAGACCGGAGTTGCGGTGATGTCCTCCTGGAACGTGCGGCGTTGCCGGCCGGCGAAGGGCGAGTCGCGCTCGGCTTGCACAGTCCGCCGCTACCGCTGCCTCTCGGTCAGGAGCGCAAGCCTCCGCGGGGCCGCCGTCAACTGCGCCCGCCGCGGGCGTTCGATCTCCTTCCTCTGGAAGCCGTGAGCGCCGACCCCCGCCCCGCCTCGGACTCGGACTCGCTGCTGGTCAAGTGGATGTCGATCACCGACGCCAACTCGGCCGGCTTCGTCCACGGCGGGATGGTGATGAAGCTCTGCGACGAGGCCGCCGGGATCGCCGCACTGCGCCACTGCGGGGTGCGGATCGTCACCGCCGCGATGGACCGGATGACCTTCGTGCAACCGGTCAACGTCGGCGAGCTGGTCACCTGCCGGGCCAAGGTCAACGCCGCCTGGCGGAGCTCGATGGAGGTTGGCGTCCGGGTCGAGGCCGAGAACGCCCGCACCGGCGAGACCCGCCACACCTCGACCGCCTACGTGACCATGGTGGCCCTCGACGACGAGGGGCGACCGAGCCCGGTGCCGGCGCTGCTCGCCGAGACGCCGGACGAGCTGCGTCGCCAGAAGGAGGCGGAGCTGCGACGGGCAAACCGGCTCGCCGAGCGCGAGGAGATCCGGGCCGTCCGTGACGAGTGAGCGCGGGCTCAGCGGTCGCCGGCGCCGCGGGCGATTCGCTGGGTGGGATCGAAGAACAGCGCCAGCCAGATCAAGGGGGCGATGTGGGGGTTGATCGCCGCCACCGGGATCGTGGCGAGGAATACCGCGCAGGCCCAGAGGCCACCGTTGCGGTTGGTGCGGATCTCCTTCGAGCGACCCTCGGTGGTCAGCCCGGCGCGAAGCGCGTAGGTGGTCAACAGGGCACTGGTCAGGGTCGCCAGCGCCAGGTTGGCGGCGTAGATGATCACCGCTGACGCCTCGCCCCCGTACTCGCCGAGCACCTGGCTGGAGAAGGGGATCGAGACCATCCAAAAGAGAAAGACCAGGTTTATCGTCAGCAGCCGCCCATCGAAGCCCCTGACCTCGGTGAAGAAGCGGTGGTGGACGACCCAGAAGCGGCCGATCACCGCGAAGCTGATTGCGAAGGCGTAGAGGTCGCCGTCCTGGCGCAGGATCGCGTGCCAGAGCTCGCTGCTCGAGGTCGCTCCCTGCGGGACCTCGATCTGCAGCACCAGCAGGGTGATCGCGATCGCAAAGACGCCGTCGCTGAAGGCGACGATGCGCGAGAACTCGATCTCGTTGTCCTCTCGCCGGCGCAGCGGTATGCGGCGTTCGGCCACCCGTTAATCATCGAGGCCGGGCGCGACGGAACCGCCGCGAGCTCGGTCCCACCGCACCTACAATGCGCCGAACCCGCCGACGTAGCTCAGCTGGTAGAGCACTTCACTCGTAATGAAGGGGTCCCCGGTTCGAGTCCGGGCGTCGGCTTGGATATTAGTGGTTAGTATTTCCACTATGCCTTACGCCGTCCGCCGTCCCGGTAACCGATGGGAGTTGCGCGAGTCTTTTGCAACTGCGGCAGGCCCGCGAAGTCGGAGCCTTGCGAGCTTCCGGGAGCTGACGGCGGAAGTCGTTGCCCATGCCTGCGCTCGGTCACGCGCCGGGCTGACCCCGGCACTAGCCCGGCGAGCCGCGGAACGTTCGGGGGCCCCGGTTGCCACCGACCCGCTCGCCAGGGCCAGCACGGCTCTGATTCGCAAGCTCAGTCGCGGCCAACGGCTGCCGCGGGCACATCGGCGTCTGCTCAACGACGCACTCAATCCGGAGATGGGGTCGGCAAGCGACGCCGAGCGGGCCGCGGCGCAATGGATCGGGGCCAGCCCGGCGCGCCGGGGCGAAGCGCTGCGTGACCTTCTCCAGCTTGCCGACAGGCTACCCGCACCGCGCCGCCCGGCGAGATCCCGCTTCCCGACCTTGCAGTCAAAAACCGGGTGAGCGACCCCTCCCTCCCCGAAAAGGTCGTGGCGATCGACCAAGGCCTCGCCGAGGCCTCCCTGGACCACGCCTTTGGTGGTGCCATCGCGCTGGCTTACTACGCGGAGCCCAGGGCGACGATCGACGTCGACGTGAACGTCTTCTGCCCGCCGCAGGATCACGCACGAATCCGAGGTGCTCTGGTTCCGCTCGGCATCCGCTGGGAGATCGATGCCACGGACCTCGAAAGAGAGGGCCAATGCAGGATCTGGTGGGAGCGGACGCCCGTTGATCTCTTCTTCGCCTACGACGCGATCCACGAGGCGATGAAGGCTTCGGTCAGGCGAGTGCCGTTCGGGGCGGATTCGATTCCGATCCTCGGCCCCGAGCACCTGCTCGTCTGCAAGGCGGCCTTCGACCGAGCCCAGGATTGGCTCGACATCGAGCAGATCCTCATCTCCAGCGCCGATCTCGACCTCGAGGAGATCCGCGGGTGGCTGAACCGGATCCTCGGGCCGGCGGACCCCCGCGTCGAACGTTTTGAGGATGTAGCCGATAGATGATGGACGCCGACCTGCAGGGGCTGCTCCGGACTGGACTCTCTGGCGGCCTCAGCGGAAAACCTGCCGGCTCCCGGCCGCTCCGTGATCGTCGCTCTACGTCTGCCGACGCGACCCGGCCCGGGCCTTACAGGAGTTATTGGTTACCACCGATAAGGGGAGCAGATGTCTGCCAAGCAGGCCCCCCTGAAAGCAACGGGTCCGGGGATTCGCGGCGTTTGGCTCGCGGATCTTGCGGCAGCGATTGCAGGTCTGTTTTGGTGGCGCACCTCGCACGGGCTCCAGGTGATCACCTGTGATAGCGGGCCATGCTCGGGACCGGCCTGGCATGCCGATGGACACGCCCGGCAGTGGACACTCGTTCATGGTCTGACTGTTCTAGGCGCGGTCTTCCTGGTCATCGCGGTGCATTTGCTGCTGACGAAGCGCAAGTTGCCGGGGCTGATTTCGGGTGCAGCGTTCATCATGACCTTTATCGCCTGGTACTCGATGTATGCGGCCTAAGCCGAGCTTGCAGACCAGCGTCTGCCTCAACTCGATCGCCAGCCGCTTCCCGAGGACAAGCTCGGCGTTGTCCTCGGATGACTCGCCGGGTCCCGTCAACCCGGCTCGAGATACCTGCTTTTCGCCCTGGCGGTGCTGCTCACCCTGCTCTGCACATCGACGGCGATCGGCGGGATCCGGGTCAGGGGGAACCACCTGATCTCCGGAAGCGGCCGGGGCCATGCGACCAGGCTGCTGGGGCTGAACCGTTCCGGGACCGAGTACAGCTGCTATCAGGGCTACGGGTTCTTCGACGGTCCCAGCGGCCCGGCGAGCATCAGGGTGATGAAGAGCTGGCGGATCAACGCCGTCCGCCTGCCGTTGAACGAGGACTGTTGGCTCGGGATCAACGGGGTGAGGCCGGCGCTCGGCGGGCGCAGGTATCGCCGGGTGATCCGGCGATACGTCAAGCGCCTCCACAGGGTCGGCCTCTTCGTCGTCCTCGACATGCACCTGGCCGGCGCCGGCCACCACGTCGCCAACCAGATCCTGCGGATGCCCGACGCCGACCACGCCCCAGACTTCTGGCGCTCGGTCGCGGCATACTTCAAGCACGACCACCGGCTGCTCTTCGACCTCTACAACGAGCCGCACTACGTCAGCTGGTCGTGCTGGCTCCACGGCTGCCAGGTGCCGTCCTACGTCCAGGATGGGCGGCGGGTCCCCTCCTATGAGGCGGCCGGGATGCAGCAGCTGGTCGACGCCGTGCGCTCGACCGGCGCCCGCCAGCCGCTGATGCTCGGCGGCCTCGACTGGGCCCGCACCCTCGGCGGCTGGCTGGCCCACAGGCCCCGCGACCCGTTCCGATCGCTGGTGGCCTCCGAGCACAACTACGGCACCCTCGCCCCATGCGGCAGGGTCTGCCGGCGGGCGATCGCGAGGACGACGCGCCGCGTCCCGGTCGTGGTCGGCGAGCTCGGCGAGACCGACTGCCGCCACGGCTACATCGATCGCTTCCTGCCCTGGGCGGACCGCCACCGGATCTCCTACCTGGGCTGGACCTGGAACGCGACCGCGCCGGGCAGCTGGACCTGCCGGGGCGGGCCCTCTCTGATCAAGGACTTCGACGGCACCCCGACCAACTTCGGGATCGGCTTTCGCGATCACCTGCGTCACCTGGCTCGCTGATCGGAGGTTCTGCGTCGGGTCAGCCGTGGCGCCGGCCCAGCCGTCGTGGCAGACTTAGGGGGTCGTCCTGATGTCCGTCGCACGCCGCCAAGCGCTGATCAACGCACCACCCAGCGCGATCTGGGAGCTGGTCGGTGACCCCTCCCATCACCCTGAGTGGTGGCCGCGTGTGGTCGAGGTCCGCGGCGAGCGCTTCGAGGAGGGGGACCGCTACGCGCAGGTGACCCGGGAGCCGGCCGGGCGGATCGAGACGACGATGCAGGTCGAGCTCCTCGAGGACCTGCGCGAGATCTGCATGCGCTGCACCGACACCGGCACCTACACCCGGTGGCTGCTGACCGAGGCGCAGGGGGAGACCTTCGTCGACGTCGAGTTCGGGATGGACCCGATCGGGGTCCGCTACAGGATCATCGACGCGACGATCGGCAAGCTCTACTTCCGCCGCTGGCTGGAGCAGTCGCTGAGCGCCTTAGAGCAGGCCGCCGCGGCGCCGGACTCTCAGGCCTCGTCATTGAACTTGTAGCCGACGCCGCGCACCGTGACCACCAGTTCGGGACGCTGGGCGTCGCGCTCGACCTTCTGGCGCAGGTTGGAGATGTGGACGTCGCAGGCGCGCTCGTCGCCGTCGAACTCGGTCTGCCAGAGCTCCTCCATGATCTGCGCGCGGCGGAAGACCTCGCCGGGGCGGGCGGCCAGTAGCCGCAGCAGCTGGAACTCGGAGCGGGTCAGGTTGACCTGATCACCTCGGATCGTGACCAGGTGGCGGGCGAGGTCGATCGAGACCGGACCGGCCTCGATCCGGCTCTGCTGGGCGAGCGGCGAGCGGTCGAGCTCCTGGCGGCGCAGCTGGGCGCGCACCCGGCCGAGCAGCTCACGGACCGAGAACGGCTTGGTCACGTAATCGTCGGCGCCCACCTCCAGGCCGACGACCTTGTCGACCTCGGCATCCTTCGCGGTGAGGATGATGATCGGGACCGGGCTGCGGGCGCGGACGTCGCGGCAGATGTCGAGGCCCGAGGGGCCGGGCATCATGATGTCGAGGATCAGCAGGTCGAAGGGCATACCGTCGGCGCCGATCTTCTCCATCGCGTCATTGCCGTCCACTGCACCGACCACCTCGAAACCCTCCTGGTCGAGCGCGTAGCCGACCGAGTCCCGGACCGAGGGCTCGTCGTCGGCAATCAGAATCCGTCCGCTGCTCATGCGACCGGGGTTGGGCTGGGTTGTGCGACGGGGAGCCGCACCCAGAAGGTGCTGCCCTGGCCCTCGACCGAGGACGCTCCGATCCGCCCGCCCATCACGCTGACCATCCTGCGGGCGATCGCCAGGCCGAGGCCGAAGCCCTCCTGGCGCCGGGACTCGGAGCGTCTGTAGAAGCGCTCGAAGACTCTCTCGATTTCGGCAGCGGGGATGCCGGTGCCGGTGTCCATCACTTCCAAGACGACCTCCGTCTCGCCATCGCGGCGGCCGCGAACGGTAACGGCGCCGGGGGTGGGCGTGTTCTTATAGGCATTGGTGAGCAGGCCGATCAGCACCTGCCGCAGCAGGGTCGGGTCGCCCTTCGCCGCCAGATCGGGGTCGACCTCGACGAACAGCTCGATCCCCGGCGGAGCCTCGACCGCGGCGGCGACGTCAGAGGCGGCGACCGCTACGTCGAC
>JBBRHQ010000141.1:0-7772 GCA_038222365.1 Solirubrobacterales bacterium | reverse complement strand
GGGCCGGACGATCAGCAGCATCGCCGCCGGGGAGATCATCGCCACGGCCTTCGCGGCGGTGTAGGGGGTGCCGCCGGTCCGGGCCGCCGCGTAGGCGCCCAGCGCCGCCAGCAGGGCGGCGGGGATCGCGTAATCGCGACGGCGGAGAGCCCAGCGCAGCCCGACCAGGAGCAGGACCGACGCCAGAGCCGCGCCTGCGTAGTAGCCGATCGCCGGCACCGCCCCAGCCCCCGGGGTGAGGCGGAAGTCGCCGGAGGGCCAGATTCCCAGCGCTTCGAGCGGGGAGATCTGGCCAAAGAGGTTGCCGAGCCCGGCGCCGGCCGGGTCGAAGGTCTCGAAACCGCCGAAGTCGACCATCCGGCCGATCTCCGGCGCAACGAGGACGAAGCAGGCGAGGAGCGCCGAACCGGCCGGTCGCAGCGCCGCCGCCGCCGGCTTCCCGGCCGAGCCCGTCCGCAGCCGCAGGTCGATCAACACCGCTGCCGCCCAGATCGCCGCGGTCCCCCCGAGCCAGGTGAGGCCGGGGAAGCTGTAGACGTAGACGCTGCCGACTGCGATCAGCCCCAACGGCACCGCCTCCAGCGCCGAGCCTTTCCAGGCAGCGCTCTGATCCGGGTCACGCAGCGCCAGCAGCCCGATCGCGAAGGCGAGGATGAACAGCGCCTGGGTCGTCTCCTTGAAGGCGCCCTGGGCTAGGTAGGAGGCGACCATGTAGGGAAGGCCGACGAGGAGCGCGCCAATCAGTCGTCTGCCCGGGGAGAAGGGGCTGAGGGCGCCGAGCGCCGTCAGAGAGGCGAGCACCGGGACCGCGACGGTGAAGCCGCCGAAACCCTGGACGATGCCGACACCGAGACCCTGGTGGAGGGCGACGATCACCGAGTGCGGCCCCAGCGGGTAGCCCTGGACCAGCAGTTGCGAGCCCTCGCCCCCGGCGAGGCGGTCTGCGGCCAGCAGGTGCTGGGACATGTCCGGGTTGAAGCTTGTGCCGAGGATGCCGAAGCGCCCCTCCACGATGAACGGCAGGGACGCCGCGAGCAGCGCCAGGATTGCCACCGGCGCCCCCGCTCGGAGGGCGTCGCGGGCGCCCTCGAGAGGGCCGCGGTGGAGGTAGATGGCCGAGGCCGACGAGATCAGAAGCACGCCGAGCGCAGACACCGCCCCGTCGCCGGGGAGCCGAACCGTAGCCCAGCAGAAGGCGCAGAGCAGCGCCAGGCCGCACGCCGGCGCCAGCCAGGAGACGCCGCGGCGCCCGCAGAGGGTGATCGCGGCCTGACCGATCAGCACAGAGGCGAAGCAGACGGCCAGCACCGAGGTGTAGGTGGCGATCACAGGCCGGCGAGGATAGGCCCCGCGGCGTCGGCGCGGCTTGACTCCTGCAACGACGGTGGGATGATGCGGAGCACGATGGCAGGCGCCTTGAAGCTCAGGCGAGGGAGGATCTGGATTGCACTCCTCGCCCTCAGCGGTCTCCTCGCGATCTCCCTGGTCGCGATTCCCGGCAACGCCTCGCCGAAGGGGCGGGTCGCCAAAGGTCAGGTAACGGTCTCCGGCGGGAACCGCAGCGCCCACGTGCGGATCAGCGTCTTTCGCGACGCCCTGCAGGTCACCGGCGGCGACGTCAAGGGGTGCGAGCAAACCGCTTGCCGGCTCGGGACGGTGAGCTCGGTCCTGGTGCGGATGGGCCCCTACAGCGACAAGGTCGAAGTCCTCGATCCGCTGCCCTTCCCGCTGACCGTCCACCTCGGGAACGGATCCGACAAGTTCATCGGCAACGACGAGCCCGACCGCTGCTACTCGGAGGGCGCGATCCGCAACCGCTGCATCGGCGGCGGCGGCGACGACGTCTGCATCACCGGACAGCGAAACAGCGACTGCGTCGGCGGCCCCGGCGATGACGTCTGCAAGCACGGCGCCGGCAGCGACGGATGCTGGGGGGGCGCCGGCAACGACGTCTGTTACATGGGCTCCGGCAAGGACGGCTGCCACGGAGGCCCCGGCAACGATCGCCTCTACGGCGGCCCCGACCCGGATCAGCTCTACGGCGGCCCCGGGCGGGATTGGTGCAGCGGCGGCCCCGGGCGGGGCAAGTCGCACACCTGCGAGCTGGGCCCCGGGCACTGAGCAGCGGGAAGACCGCAGGAACGGCCCCGGCGCCCGGTGGGTTTCAGGGGAGGCCGAGGCGCGTCCCTGCCCTATCTGAACGCTCGTTCACCGCAACTAGTTGCGGTCTAGCCCGGGGGAAACGCGGCCCATACCGGGAACCCGGCGGCTTCGAGGGCCCCATCCCAGGTGGCGAACGCTTGGATGTCCCCGAATGTCCCACCGCGAAAATCGGAAGTGAAGAGCCCAAGCGGCGCGCATGCGGACCAACGCCACGACCCGATCTTTCACGTCGCCGATGTCACGGACTTCATAGCGGGGTCATCGAAGTCCTCACCGAACGTCGCGGCCAATCTGCGCATGCCGGCGTGCCCACGATAGGCGGAGCCGTCGAGCCAACGATCAGTCCTGTACCAGACGCAGCCGGGGCGCGTAAAAAGACAGGGCGGCGTCGATTCCTTCAGCGGCGAACGCCTCAAACGCAGCGCGGACCAGATCAACGTTTTCCTGCGACATCGCCCGCGCAGTTTCTCGCGCCGACTTCTACTCCGCCAACGGGTCCGGTCGGGATCCTCGACGCCGCGCAGGGAAGCGGATTGGCGGGACCTGACGCGGACCCGCTACAGATGGGCGCTACTGGGCTCGAACCAGTGACCTCCAGCTTGTCGAGCCAAATCGGGGGCAAATCGGGAGACCGCGCTACGGCGCGGTTTCTCGCTTGCTAGAGCGGTTTGCGGGTCCTCTCGCGGCGGATCGAATTAGGCCCGATTTGGGCCGATTTGGGGGCTATTGGGCAGCGGAGAGGCCCCGCCACGGCCCAATCGCCGCCGTTGGTCAGGGTGGTCACCCGGGCGTAGTCGCCGTCGCACTCGGTGAGGTAGCGGTACTTCGAGAGGCGCTGACGATTCAGCGGAGTAATTGTCCTGATCGGGACGATTACCATTGGCAGGCCGTCCGGCCGGGCTGCGCTCCACCAGCTCCGCGATCAGCAGGCCGGCGAGGTTGGCGCTAGCGGCGTGTCCTCAGCTTGGTGCTGACCGCGTACTGGCTCCTCGGTTCGAGGAAGCGCCACAGCAGCTCCTCGCCGGCGTCGGCATTCTCGGCCTCAACGGCGACGGTCATTACTTGCCGGTCAGGCGACCCCTTTTGGGCCGCGCTGATGTGAGGACCAATCACCCGGACCAGCCCGGAGCGATCCATCTCGGCCAACGCCGATCCGAGCCCCCGTCCCTCGATGACGTAGTGAAAGACCAACCAAGAGAAACGCTGGCCGGTGTGACGAGCTGCCGGGGACTCCGCCGTTTCTCACCCCCGGAGGGCCGAATCCATTGGGCGGCGATGGTGAGCGCGAGGACGGAGGCGGGTAGCGGGCAGGGGCGACGGACCGACCTGGCTGGAACTTCGGGGAATATTCCCCGAAGTCTCAGCTACCGCCAGTACGCCGCGAAAGGCATCCGGGGGCTGGAAGACCACAAGACCGTCAAGTTCTACGCCGAGGCACCGGCGCCACCCTCAAATACGACTTCGGGGACCTGGCGCTGAAAGCGGCGGGGCCACCGCAGCGGGACGGGGTTAGAGATTCAAGCTATGAAGCGTTGGCCAAACTCCGCGACGATGCGGCGTCAGCCGGGGAGTTCCCCGGCTCAGAACTTCCCTCCGTCGACTCCCTCCGCGACTACCGCGACGGAGCCCACGCGGTCCCGGCTCAGCTGCGGAAGAAGGTGCCCTCCATCTACTGGTACGCCTGGCCCGAAGGCTAAAGGGAATAATTCCCGTGACAATGTAACGGGAATATCATTGAGGGACGGGTTCTCGGAGCGGCGCTGGCCGACTTCGAGGACTACTGCCGGGAGCGGTGGGATATGGGGCGGCACCATGCTCATAACCACATTGAAGCCGCCAAGATCGTCAACCTCCTGCGTGTTGATGATCGTCAACATCCGCTGAACCTGGAGCAGACCCGAGGACCACTGCCGAGAGCGGTGGGATATGGACCATTCCCACGCCCGTCGCCAGATTGACGCTGCGCGAGTTGTCGGCCTGACTGCGCCAATCGGCACAGTCCCCGCCAACATCGAGCTCATCCGACCAACCTGGAGCAGAATCCGCGAGGGAATGTCCACCTTCGTTGACGTTGGCTCTTCGGCAAGCTTGCGATTCAGAGCCCGCGGCCGGAGCACCTTCGGCTCGCCAATGCCAGCGATGACGTGATGTCGGTCGTCCGGTTCGCCGTTCGTGAACGAGCCGAACCCGAGCCTGCTTAGGAGCCCTTAGGTGAAAGCGCCCGTGCGGGGCTTATGGGCACGGATATCGCGGATGTGATTCGCGTTGATCCAGACGGCCTCCCCCCGCTGATCCCGGAGTTCGATCAAGGGCAACGGCCTCGGTGCCCGTTCGATCTCGCCCATGATCTGCGCCGGGTTGCTCTGCATAACCATCGGTCTGCCATGAGTGAAGTTGATCTCGATCAAGGTGTCGTCGTCGGCCATGCGCACGACACTAACACCCCCGGATCGGGCCTGATCACGGGTGGGTGCGCGGAGGCTGACGACCGATCGCGCCGGATGCCGGCAGGGCGCCGGTGAGCGCCGAGGTCGCTGGTAGCTTGGGCGCCGGCCGAGGTCTTTGAGCGGACCCCGTTCATGGGTTGTGTGTGCGGCGCCTTTCGGGGCGCCGTTGCACTTTTTTGGGGGCGGCTAATGCCTCCTCCGTCCGAAGGCGACGCGACAATCCGCAGACCCATGAAGCAACGCTCAGAGACTCCTCGATGCGCCTCGATGACGTTCTAGCCCAAGTCGCGAAGGCGAAAGCCGCGGCTGACGCCGCTCAGAAGGCGATGCCGAATCCCGAGGTTCTCGATAAGGCACGCCGTCACCAGCGTTTCATGCCGAGCCGCGAGGTCCTGGCCCAAGCACGCCACACCCAGCGCCTGATAGAGACGCCGCCCCGGACCCGCCTCCGCGGCCGCTCCCGCGGTGCCCGCTGCGCTGCGCCGAGGCGGTCGGGTTCGCTCCGCGGGTCCTCGACCCGCTCCTCGGCCCGTTCGGGCGATTCCGGCGACTCCGGCGATAGCGACCCTGACGGCGGACACCACCCGCTAGCCGTCAGGGCAACAGCGGGGAGGGCGCGATGAGCGCCCGCGGCACCCAGCGCGAGCGAGCCGTGCGCGACTGGCTGCGCGACCGCGACTGGATCGCCTTTCGCGCTCCGGCTTCGCTCGGTTGCGCCGATGTCGTGGCGCTCCGCGCCGGCAGCCGTCCGCGGCTCTGTGAGGTCAAGAGCACCGCGCAGGGGCCGTATGAACACTTCGGCCCCGAAGCCCGCGAGAGGCTGCGAGAGGCGGCTCGGATGGCGGGCGCTGATGCGTTCCTGGCCTGGTGGCCGCCGAGGGGCGAGCTGCGCTGGATCGCGGAGGGGGAGTGGCCGTGAGCGAGCCCCGCACTCCCCACCTGCTCACCGGCGCCGGCTGCACCTTCGAGCTGGTGCACGACGCGCTCGGGTCGATGACCGGCCCGGAGAGGATGAGGGCCTTCTACACCCTCCATCCGAGCTGGCGGGGGCAAGCCTGGCAGCGCCTCGGCGAGAAGATCGAGGGACAGCGGGTCGGGGCGGGGGAGCTCGAGCTCCGACCTCGTGGCCGCGGCCGCGCTCAAACGGTGCGACGGGTCGCGGTCAAGAGATCACCCGGGCGATCGCGGTCGCCGTCGGCAACGGCTGAGGATGAGCTGCTCACCATCCCGGCGCCGACCTACTTCTCAGTGCTCGCCGGAGTGGACGTTTCGGAGCGCGGCGGAATGGTCAATTGCCCGCTGCCCGGTCACGACGATCGAACACCGTCCTGCCGCGTCTATCCGGGCGCCGGCGGCTGGCATTGCTTCGGCTGCGGACGGGGCGGCTCGATCTACGATCTCGCACGCGAAATCTCGGGCATCGGCGATCGCGGGGCGGAGTTCAAGCACCTGCGGCGCTGGGCTGCGGAGCAGCTCCTCGGGGCGGCGTCGTGACGGTCGAGCTGAGCGCGGAGGAGCGGGCTGCGGCCGAGGCGGCACTGGTGGACGGACGGCCCGGCGATGGCGGCGACGCGCTGGAGGTCACGTCGGCACGCGCCCTGTGCGAGTTGCCCGATCCGCCCGGCGAGGATGAGTTCCTCGGATCGCTGCTGGTCCGTGGACAGCGGGTGATAATCGGGGGCCATACGGGCGAGGGCAAAACCACCCTCGCCCTCCAGCTCGCCCGCGCCCTCAGCGAGCGGGAGGACTTCCTCGGCTGGAGCGGCGCCGGCGGCCGGGTCCTGGTGATCGACGCCGAGCAAGGGCTCCGCACGATCAAGCGCCGGCTCCGTGAGGCCCGACTCGACGCCTCGGAGGCGATTGAGTACCTGCGGGTGCCGGACGGGCTGCGCCTGGACTCCGACGAGCGCGAGATCGCCGCCGTGGAGCGGCTGCTGGCCGACGGCGAGTACCGGCTGGTGATCGCCGACCCGCTCTACAAGCTCCACGCCGGCGACTCGAACGCCGAGCGCAAGGCGGTGGATCTGATGCGCCGCTTCGATGAGTGGCGGGAGCGGTTCGGCTTCGCCCTGGCGCTGCCGATGCACTGTCGAAAGCCGCCGCTCGGTGGGAAGTTCACGATGCACGAGTTCTTCGGCAGCTCGGCCTACCTGCGCGGCGCCGAGGTCGTGTTGGGGCTGCAACGGCTTCGGCCCGGTTACGCCCGCCTGCATTTCTTCAAGGACCGCGACGGCGATCTGCCCGTCGGCGAGGCGTGGGGGCTGGTGTTCGACCGCAAGGGTGGCTTCCGCCGCGACCCCGAGGACGGCAAGGCGAAGCCGACCGCACCCGAGCGCGTCCACGAGCTGCTGGAGGCCAACCCGGGGATGCGGATCGAGGCCCTGATGGAGGCGACCGGATACGCCGATCGCACCGTTCGAGATGCCCTTCGAGCGGTCGGCGCGGTGGCTTCGGGGATGCCGAAACGGTGGGAGATTCCGGCCGAGCAAGAGGAGCTGGCGTGAGGAGCGTTCGGCACCAGTTCGGCAGTAGTTCGGCAGTCGCGTTTTCAGTTCGGCAGTTCGGCACCCCTTACGGGGTAGAACCACCCCTGCCGAACTGTTCGGCACTACTTCGGCAGTCGTTCGGCAGTTTCGTTTTGACTGGCAAACAGGGACGGGTCCCGCCGGACGCCGGGCTTGCGCCTTGTTGGCGCAGCGCCCGGCTACCTGGCAGACGGACCCGAAGCGCGAAAGGCGATCGAACGTGAGCCCCGACCGCTTCGACGCCCTCGCCGATCGGATTGCCGACGCCGTTGCCGAGCGGGTGCTCGACCGGCTGGCCGAGCGTGACGCCCGCCAAGCGCCAGGCGAGATGCTGACCGTGGCCGAAGTCGCTCACCGCACCGGCCGCAGTCCCGATTGGGTCCGCGGCCACGCCGAGGAGCTGGGGGTTCGCCGGATCGGCCACGGTGTGAAGCCGAGGCTCTACTTCCCGGCGGCACGGATCGAGGCGCTGCTGGGTGGGGAGCGAAACGGCGACGCCGAGGCCGAGGAGCCGACGCGGAGCCGGCGCCCAGCTCGCGTCCCGCCGAGCGAGGTCGAGCTGCTCGACTACGACGGTTACGGGGGGCGCCCGTGAGCGCTCACAGGAGCGTCGCGGTGAAGCCGAAGGGTCCCTACC
>JBBRHQ010000140.1:0-7825 GCA_038222365.1 Solirubrobacterales bacterium | reverse complement strand
AGCCCTGCCGCAACCCGTTCGGGTGGCGTGGAGCGCCGGGCGGGGTCAGAATGGAGTCGTGCCGGCGAGCCCGACGACGAAGGAGTCGCGATGAGCGAGGTTTCGATGCCCTCCTCCTATGAGCAGGCCTGCGCGGAGCACGCCTGGGCCGTCCCCGAGCGCTACAACATCGCCGCCGACGTCTGCGACAAGCACCCCAGGGAAAAGCCGGCGATGGTCTGGGAGCGCCACGACGGAGCCTCACGCGAGCTCAGCTGGGGCGAGCTCCAGGACCTCTCCAACCGGGCCGCCCACCTGCTGGGAGACCGCGGCGTCGAGCGCGGCGACCGGGTCGCGGTGGTCCTCCCTCCCACCCCCGAGACGGCCGCCGTCTTCTTCGCCACCTGGGAGCTGGGAGCGATCCTGCTCTCGATGTCGGTGCTCTACGGCGACGAGGGGATCCGCCACCGGCTCGAAGATTCCACCCCCCGCGTCCTGATCACCGACTCGGCCAACGCGGACCGCTTCGATCCGGGTCTGGTCGAGACGGTCCTCGTCCTCGACCGGGAGGACCTCGAGGTGCACTCCGCCGATCCCGTCTGCGAGGTGACCGGCGCCGATGACCCGGCCCAGCTGTACTACACCTCGGGCACGACCGGCAAGGCGAAGGGGATCGTCCACGCCCACCGCTACCTCCTCGCCCACGAGGAGTTCACCTACTGCCACGGCCTCGGCGACAGCGACGGCTTCCACGGCATGGGCGAGTGGGCCTGGGCGGCGGGGATCGCGCCGCTGCTCGGCCCCTGGCGCCTCGGCGCGACCCAGTACGTCTACCAGCGCGAGGGCGGCTTCGACCCGGCCCGCCAGTTGGACTTCCTCTCCCGCCACGGGGTCGAGAACGTCTTCACCACCCCGACCGCGATGCGGGCGATGATGTCGATCGCCGACGCTGGCAGCCGCTACCCGCAGCGCTTCAAGATCGTCTGCTCGGCCGGGGAGCCGCTCAACCCGGAAGCGATCCGCTGGTTCCGCGAGCAGTACGCGGTCACCGTGCTCGACTACTACGGGCTGACCGAGTCCTATCCGCTTTGCGCCAACTTCCCCTTCATGGAGGTGCGCGAGGGATCGATGGGCAGGTCGATGCCCGGGTGGGACGTGCAGATCCTCGACGAGGACGAGAACCCCGTGGGGCGCGGCGAGCGCGGCGAGATCTGCCTGCGGGCGCGATCCAACCCGCACTACCCGCTCGGATACTGGGGCCTGCCGGAGGCCGGCGAGGAGGCCTTCGGCGGCGAGTGGTTCCACACTAAGGACGCGGCGAGCATGGACGAGGACGGCTACGTCTGGTACGCGGGGCGCGCCGACGACGTGATCATCGCCGCCGGCTACCGGATCGGCCCCTTCGAGGTCGAGTCCGCCTGCATCGAGCACCCCGCCGTGCAGGAGGCTGCGGCGGTCGCCTCCCCCGACGAGCTGCGCGGCAACGTGGTCAAGGCTTTCATCGTCCTCGCCGAGGGACACGAGCCCTCCGAGGAGCTGGCCGGCGAGATCCGGTCCTTCGTCCGCGGTCGCCTCAGCGCCTACGCCTACCCGCGCCGGATCGAGTTCACCGAGGAGCTGCCGAAGACCTTGACCGGGAAGATCCGGCGGATCGAGCTGCGCAAGGCCGAGACCCAGGCAGCGAAGCGGGGCTGATGGTGACCGAGAAGCTGGAGGTGAGGCGAGAGGGCGGCCGCCGGCTCGAAGTCGAGCTGGCCGGCCCGGAGGACGGCGACCTGCTCGTCTTCCAAAACGGCACGCCGGTGGCCGGCATGGTCTCCGGGCCTATGGTCGAGGAGGGGGCCGCCCGCGGGATCCGGCACCTCACCTACTCACGCCCCGGCTACGGCGATTCCGACCGCGCCGCGGGCCGCAGAGTCGCCGACTGCGCCGCCGACGTCGAGGCGATCGCCGACCAGCTCGGGGTCGAGCGCTTCTACACGGCCGGGGCCTCGGGCGGCGGCCCGCACGCGCTGGCCACCGCCGCCCTTCTCGGCGAGCAAGTGCACTCGGCGGCGATCCTCGCCGGCGTGGCCCCCTACGACGCCGAGGGACTCGACTACCTCGAAGGGATGGGGGAGGAGAACCACGTGGAGTTCGGCGCGACGCTGACCGGCCCGCAGGAGCTCGAGGCCTACCTATCCGGCGAGGCCGAGGAGCTGCAGGAAGTGAGCGGGGCGGAGATCGAAGCGGCGTTCGGCGACCTGCTGAGCGGCGCCGACCGCGCCGCCCTCAGCGGCGACTACGCGGAGTTCGGCGCCGCCGGCTGCCGGGCGGCGCTCCGCAACGGGATCTGGGGCTGGTTCGACGACGACATCGCCTTTGTCTCCGACTGGGGTATCGACCTCGGAAGGATCGCGGTGCCGGTGACGGTCTGGTGGGGAGGTGATGACCGCTTCGTCCCCCCGACGCACGGCCGCTGGCTCGCCGACCACGTCGCCGGGGCGAAGGCCGGGTATGTGCCCGAGGAAGGGCACCTCTCGCTCGAGCTGAACCGCTATGGCGACGTGCTCGACGGCCTGCTTGCCGCCGGCTGAGGACACGACGATCGAGGTTCAGGCGCCGGAACCCCGGGTAGCTGCCCCCTCTAACTTTCCGTTGTCGACGATCGAGGAGGAACGATGCTGTTTGGACAGGAGCATGTCGACCGCTATCGAGAGACCGGCGGCGAGGAGGGGCACGACTGGAACGGGACCCAGGCGCTGATTCTGACCACCACCGGGCGCAAGTCTGGCGAGCCCCGAGACAACCCGCTGATCTATGGCCGAAGCGGCGAGCACTACCTGGTGGTCGCCTCGAAGGGGGGTGCCCCCGATCCGCCCGCCTGGTACCTGAACCTGGAGGCCAATCCGGAGACCGAGATCCAGGTCTGGGACAAGCGGCTGAAGACCCGGGCCCGGATCGCGACCCCCGAGGAGAAGCCGGAGATGTGGAAGGAGATGACCTCCCACTGGCCCGACTACGACAATTACCAGAAGAAGACCGACCGCGAGATACCGGTGGTCGTCCTCGAGCCGGTTTGAGGAAGATGTCCTCCCGGCACCGATAGCGAGGAGGACACAGTGAGCGATGTCCTGCTGAGCGAGCGTCGCTCGCCGCAGATCCACCTGCTGACCCTGAACCGCCCCGAGCAGCTGAACGCGATGAGCGCCGAGCTGTGCCAAGCGCTCCACGAAGAGCTGACCGCGCTGGCTGCAGATCGCAGTTGTCGCGCGATCGTGCTGACCGGGGCCGGGCGCGGCTTCTGCGCCGGGGTGGACCTGCGCGGCTACGGCGAGGCGCCGGGCAACGACGGCTCCGACGGGGCCCGCGACCGCTTCGGCAATCAGGAGCACATGTCGAGCCTGATCCTGCGGCTGCGCCAGACCCCCCAGCCGGTGATCGCCGCGGTCAACGGGCCGGCGGCCGGGTTCGGGCTGGCGCTGGCCCTGGGCAGCGACATCCGCTTTGCCGGGCAGAGCGCCGTCTTCAGGGCGGCGTTCATCAACATCGGCGTCTCCAACTGCGACATGGGAGTCAGCTGGCTGCTGCCGCGACTGGTCGGGGCCTCGCGCTCGCACGAGCTGATGTTGACCGGCCGCAAGCTCGGCGCGGCCGAGGCGGCCGAGATCGGGCTGATCGCGGCCGCCGTGGAGGACGGGGAGCTGCTGGAGCGCTCGCTGGGGGCAGCCGGACAGATCGCCTCCTGGGCGCCCTGGGGGTCCGCCTCACCAAGCGGGGGATGTGGAGCGCTTTGGAGATCTCCTCGGAGGCCGCGGCGATCGGCTACGAGGACCGCCAGCAGATCGTGGCCCTACACGGCCAGGCGCCCCCGGAGGCGGTCTCCGCCTTCCTCGAGAAGCGCGACGCCGAGTTCGCCGACTGAGCGAGGGCGAATCGGTTGGCGCTGGAGGCAGCGGCGCGGGCCTTCTTCAAGCCGCGCTTGACCATCAGGCCGTTGCCGAGCAGGAGCAGGGTCTCGTTCGCCGGGGCGCGGAACCCGGCCTCGGTGCGGGGAGCGTAGATCGCCCTCTCTCCCTCGACCTCCAGCCAACCGGTGTGCTGGCGCGACTCGAGCCCGATCAGCTTGGCGTTGAAGCGGCATCTCCAGCCCCCCAACTGTAGTTGTCGCAGAAGGCGGTGACTCTATAACTCGGCTGCCGCCGACAGATAACCTCGCCGCATCGCCCGCCTGCCCTACGCCGATCCCGAGAAGGCCTCCGCTCCGACGCGCGAGGCGCTGGAGGCGGTGCCGCCGCTGAACATCTTCCGCATGCTGGCCCACGCCGACACGGCGTTTCGGCCGTGGCTGCGCTGGGGCGCGGCGCTGCTCGGGCGCCTCGCGCTCGATCCGGTGCTGCGAGAGCTGGCGATCCTCCGGGTCGCCCGACTCACCCCGCACGCCGAGTACGAGTGGGTCCAGCACGCGCCGATCTTCGAGGCGGTCGGCGGGCGCCCCGAGCAGGTGGCGGCGCTGGAGCGCGACGATGAGGCGGCGGATTGCTTCAGCGACCAGGAGCGGGCGATCATCGCCTTCACCACCGAGGTGGTCCGCGACGCCCGCGCCGGCGACCAGAGCTTCGCCGCCGTCTCGGGCTTCCTGGAGCCGCGAGAGATCGTCGAGCTGCTGATGGTGATCGGCAACTACATGCTGGTGGCGCGGGTGATGGCGACGACCGAGTTGGAGATGGACCCTCCGGCGGGGGCGGAGGGTCTGCGGGTGGTCTCCCAGCAGGGCCCGAGCGAGGGTGGCGGTTGAGCTTGGGCGAGAGCGAGCGCCTGCGCACCGTGCGCCGCTGCTACGAGGCGTATGAGAGCGGCGAGAAGGCCGCGCTCGAAGAGAGCCTCAGCGAGGACTTCGTCTTCTACAGCCCGCCCGACCCGGGGATCGACCTCGCCACCTACTTCGAGCGCTGCTGGCCGAACTCGGAGCTGATCGAGTCCTTCGAGATAGTGCGAGAGATCGAGAGCGGCGACGAGGTCGTGATCACATACGAGAGCCGCAAGACCGACGGCAAGCGGTTTCGCAACACCGAGGTGCACACCTTCCGGGACGAGAGGATCTGTCGGGTCGAGGTCTACTTCGGCTGGGACCTGGAGTGAGCGAGAGCCTCAGATGTCGCTGACGGTGATCGAGAAGGCCGCACCGAAGTCCTCGCCCGGTGCGATCAGCGGCAGATCGACGCCGCCGGTGACCAGCGCGTTGGTCGGGGCTGTCATCGGCTCGAAGGCGACCACCTCGTCGTCGGCGGGCGCGTAGACCTGCGAGTAGGGATAGCCGGCGCCGAGCATCAGCTCGATCATCCGCCCTCCGCCCGAGAGGACGAACGCCCGGCCCGCCGGGGGCGCGTCGAAGGCGTCGTCGAAGGTGCGCTCCCCGAGCGGTCCCGGCTCGATCCGCACCGCCTCGCGCTCGCCGTTGGGCAGCATCCGACCGTCGAGCAGGAGACGTTCGCCGACCGGAATCTCGACCTCCCATTGGCCCCGCTCGACCCCGGGCAGGCGGAAGTAGGGGTGAAAGCCGAAGGAGACCGGGACCGGGACGCTGCCGGCGGCGGCGACCGTGACCGCGATCGTCAGGACCGAGGCCTCCAGGCTCGCCTCCAGCAACAGGGTGTGGGGGAAGGGAAAGGCGTCGATCAGCGCCGGCTCGGCAGTGAAGTCGAAGGCGGCCTCGATCACCCCACCCTCGCCGACATGATCGTGGCGCAGGACCTCCCAGCCGCTCGCCGCCGCCAGCAGTCCGTGGATCGGCAGGCCCTGAGGGTCGGTGCTCGGGGGCGGGTCGGCGGCGTCGAGGTCAACCTGCGCCCCGGCGACCTCGAAGCGCCTCGCGCCCAGCCGGTTGGCCCAGGGGTGAAGCAGCGGGATGCCCATGGTCGAGCGCTCGGCAATGTAGGCGTCGAGGCCGCCGCGATGCCCGAGCAACTCCTCGCCGCGGTGGCGCAGCGAGCAACAGACCATCCCGGCCTCAGGGACGAACTCGGCCTGGAGGGACCCACTCGAGAGCTTCAGGACGTCCACCCCCCAACCCTATGGGCCGGGCCGCCGCCGAGCGCAATGTTGGGGCTCCGATGGGCGCAAAACGTTACGTTCGGCCGGGGCGGCGACGGGGGCGAGCCCTAATCTCGGGCCGGTGAGCACGGCGCAGGCACAAGCGATACCCGACACCGGCGCCTTCGAGGGGATCGTCGGAGTCCGCCACGAGATCTTCCGCTCCCCCGACGACGGCTACGCGGTGCTCGAGGTGGTCGGGGAGGAGTGCGGAGAGGAGTTCGTGCTGATCGGCCCGGTCGGCCACCTGCGCCCGGGCGAACGGGCCGAGGTGCGCGGAGAGTGGCAGCAGCACTCGCGCTACGGCCCCCAGGTCAGGGCCTTCGGAGCGAAGCCGATCGACCCCGCCGACCGCGAGGGCCAGATCGCCTACCTGACCTCCCTGCGCCATATCGGCCCGGCCCGCGCCGAGCGTCTCCGCGACGACTACGGCGCCGCCGTCCTCGACGCGATCGCCGCCGATCCGGCCGGCACCTTCGCGGCGCTGAGCGGGGTGAGCGAGAAGCAGGCCGAGGCGGCGGCGGAGTCCTGGTACGCGAGCCGCGCCGTGCGCGACCTCCATGTTCGCCTCGCCCCCCACGGCCTCGCCCACCTGGCGGCGCCGATCCACGCCCGCTACGGCTCCGATGCGATGCGGGTCCTGCACGAGGACCCCTACACCCTGACCGAGGTGGACGGGGTCGGCTTCGCCCGCGCCGACGCGATCGCGCTGGCCGCTGACGTGCCGCCGGAGTCCGACCGCCGCTCCCAGGCGGCCGCCGCCTATCTCCTCGGCGAGGCCGAGCGCCAAGGGCACACCTACCTGCCGCTCGGTGAGCTGCGCCGCCGCGCCGCCGAGCTGCTCGGGACCGGCCCCGATCCCGACGTGCTGAGCGGCGCTCCAGGCCTGCTGCTGGTCGGCGATTGCCTCTACAGGGAGGCGACCCATGCCTCCGAGGTGGCCTGCGCGCAGACGCTGCGGACCCGCGCCGGCGCCCCCGCGACGATCGAGTACTCGCCCGGCGACGAGCCCCGTGACAGCCTCACCGCCGGGCAGTGGGAGGCTGTCGCCGGCGCCTTCGCCTCCCGTCTCTCGGTGATCACCGGCGGCCCGGGTGTCGGCAAGACCGTCTGCACCCGGGCGATCGTCGCCGAGGCGGCGGCCGCCGGGGTCAAGGTGGCGCTCTGCGCCCCCACCGGCCGAGCCGCCCGCCGGCTGGAGGAGGCGACCGGACACAGCGCGATGACGATCCACCGGATGATCGAGTGGATGCCAGGCCGCGAGCCGCGCTTCCGCAGCGGGCATCCGCTGCCGGCGCAGCTGGTCGTGGTCGATGAGTCCTCGATGCTCAACCTGCGGCTTGCCGAGGTATTGCTCGGGGCGCTGGCCGAGTCCACCCACGTGGTCTTCGTCGGCGACGCGGATCAGCTGCCCCCGATCGGCGCCGGCAAGCCCTTCGACGACCTGATCGCCTCCGGGATCGTCCCCGTCACCCGCCTGCGCCACATCTTCCGCCAGGCGGCGCGCTCGATGATCATCACGGCGGCGCACGCGATCAACGAAGGCCGGGCGCCGGCCCTGGAGCCGCAGGCGGGGCAGGAGCGCGACTTCTACTTCCTCGAGCGCCGGGCGCCCGAGCGGACGGCCGACGCGGTGGTCGAGGTGGTCTCCGAGCGGGTCGGCGAGGGCCTCGGCTTCGACCCGATCCGCGAGGTCCAGGTGCTGGCTCCGATCTACCGCACCGCGGTCGGCATCGACGCGCTGAACGAGCGCCTCAAGCAGCGGCTCAACCCG
>JBBRHQ010000139.1:0-7827 GCA_038222365.1 Solirubrobacterales bacterium | reverse complement strand
GAGCAAAAACGAGCCTTCCTCCGCGCGCTTTCGCCGTCGAGTCGAGACACCACGTTTCGTCACTCGCAAACCACAGGTCCCGACTGTCCGATGTCAGCCCGACAACCACTCCGGGGCGGACGGTCGTCGCCCGGTTCGATGAGGGCTCGGCCCGCCACCGCCCCCCAAGCGAATAAAGCTCAGAGAATCTCGCCGGACAGTAGGGCTGATGCATTGTCGCGGCATAATTGACCCGTGGCCGTGCGTCACCGCATGCTTGCTAACCGTTTGGCTTGGGAACGGCTTTCGCCTGGGCGTCGTGATCCTCGCCTGGAACGACTTCGGCTTCGAGGGGCTCTGCACTTTCCTCATCGTCCCTGCCTTCAAGCGCCTCCTTAAAACCTCGGAAGCCCTTACCCAGGGAAGCGCCCAGCTCGGGAAGGCGTTTCGGTCCGAGCACCAGCAACGCAACGATCAGGACTACAACCAACTCGAGCGGTCCGATTTGGGGAGCCATGGCTGACCGATGCTACTCCCCGGCATCTTCACCCGACTGCGGCTTGGCCCGCGGCTGTGGCATCAGGCGACGACCCCCGTCTGGTGAAGGCGCCCGATCTCGGCGTCGCTGAGATCCAGGACTCCCGCCAGGACCTCGTCGGTGTGCTCGCCGAGCTCGGGGGCGCGGGTCGGAGGCAGGCGGCCCGAGGAGCTGTAGTGCAGGGGTGAGCCGGCCATCAGGTATGTGCCGATGCCGGGCTGCTCGACCTCCTCGAACATCGGGTTCTCGGTCGAGCAGCGAGGGTCGTGGTCGACCAGCTCCATGAAGGTCTGATACGGCCCCCAGCAGACGCCCTTCGCGTCGAAGCACTCGCGGATCTCCGCCAGGGTGCGGGCGATTGTCCAGGGCTTGAGGATCGCCCCGAGCACCTCGCGGGCGGCGAAGCGGTCGCCCTCCTTGCTGAGGTCCACTCCCATCGCCCGCTCGGCCAGGATGAACTCCTGATCGAGCCCGGTGGCCTCTACCAGTGCCTTCCACTGGCGCGAGGTCAGGGCGACGATCATGATCCGGTGCTCGTCCTTGGTCAGGAAGTCGCGCCCGAAGGCGCCATAAAGGTAGTTGCCCTCCTTCTGGCGCTCGCGGCGGCAGACCTGCGCCTCGGCGATCTTGCCGAGGTTGCCGACCATCGCGAAGGCGACGTCGGAGAGGGCGACCTTGACCAGCTGTCCCTCGCCGCTCAGCCGGCGGTGGCGCTCCGCCGCGAGCAGGCCGGCGACCGCGAGGTTGCCGGTGATCGCATCCCAGGCGGGCAACAGGTGGTTGAAGGGCACCGAGAGGTTGCGCGGGCCGGTCGCCCAGGGGAACCCGGTCGCCGGATTGATCGTGTAGTCGACCGCCGAGCTGCCGTCGAAGTTGCCGTCGATCGAGACCATGATCAGGTCCTCGCGCCGTTCGCTCAGCGCCTCGTAGGCGAGCCAGCCGCGGGCCGGGAAGTTGGTCAGCAGCATCCCCGCGTCCTCACCCGGCCGGGAGACCATCTCGGTGACCAGCTCGCGTCCCTCCTCGGAGCCGAGATCAACCTGGATCGAGCGCTTGCCCTTGTTCAGCCCCGCCCAGAACATGCTGGTGCCGTCGTCGGTGACCGGCCAGCGATTGCGGTCGAGGCCCCCGCCGATCGGGTCGAAGCGGATCACGTCGGCGCCGAGCTGCGCCAGGGTCATCCCGCCGAGCGGGGCGGCGACGTAGGCCGAGCCCTCGAGCACCCGGAGGCCGTCGAGGATGCCCTTCATGCGAGCACCCCCAGGAAGCGCCAGTCGAGCACCTGCTCTGGCGGCTCCCCGGCTCCCCGGTCGGCGTGGACGACGGCGCGAAGGTCGGCGAGGCTGGCGCCCACCCCGTCCATCGGCTCTCTCCCGGAGAGCTCCAGCTCGACGCTGAGCACGTCCCCCTCGAACACCGGTGCGGAGTGCTCGCAGCTCCGCCAGGCGAGGATCGTCGCCAGCCCGGGCAGCGCGGTCGCCGCCGCCGCGGCGGCGATCGAGATCGTCAGCCCGCCGTAGACGAGCCGTCGGCCGTGGGCACCGGCCGCCGGGTCGCGGTGGGTCATCGCCAGGTTGAGGGTCATGCGGGCCAGCTCCGGCGCCGCGGTGACCGTGTCGCGGCCCTCGATCGCGAAGCTCGTCCCGGGACTCGGGTCGGCGGCCTCCGGCGGGACCCGGGCCCGCAGGGCCTCGTAGCGCCAATCCGGCACCGCCGCCCGCACCCGTTCGGGGTCGAGCTCACTGGAGATCGCCTCGAAGCTGTCCGCATGGCCGGTTGCCACCGCCGGATCACGGAGCGGCAGCATCGGGCAGCGGTAGAAGTCGAGCACGGGCTCGCCGCGCTGGTTGTGGGTCTGGATCCGCAGCGCCGCCAGGCCCGAGGCGGAGCGGTCGGAACGGGGCCGGTTCTGCTTCAGGGCGACCACCTCGGTGCCGGTGTGCAGGCTGTCGCCGGCGAACACCGGCCGCAGCAGCACCAACCCCCGGTAGAAGAGGTTGCCGAGCACCCGCTGGGTGGGCACCGTCGATTGGCCGATCGCGACGTCGCAGACCAGGTTGGGGTGGATCAGCGTCGCCTCGGTGCCGGTGACCTCGCGGCTCAGGGCGGCGTCGAGCGGCAGGGCGAGCCGGTCCCCGGCGATCGCCAGGTGGATTGCCGCGTGCCCGCTGTCCAGCGTCATCGCCGGAGCCTCGAACATCTGGCCCCGTTCGAGGTCCTCGAAGAAGGGACCGCCCACCTCGACCACAGTCTGCTGCGACACCGCCCTCTCCTCCCGCTCCGCTGAACCGCGGAGCCTAGATCAGCCCATATGCTCGGGGCAAGTGAAGGCGAGACGCTCATGCCTGTCGGTACCGGCGCGACCCGCCCGAAAACTAGAGAAGGCGCGGGGCCTGCAAGCCGATGAGATCGTCTGCGACCTCGAGGACTCGGTGCCGCCGGAACTGAAGCCCGAGGCGCGCGAAGCTGTCGCCGCAGCCCTCGCCGAGGAGGGCTGGGCCTCGCCGTCGATCAGCGTCCGGGTGAACGGCCCCGGGACGCCCTGGCACGAGGATGACCTGCGGGCGGTCGCCGCCGCTCCGCGGCTCTCCTCGGTGATCGTCCCCAAGGTCGAGGCTCCCGAGCACCTCGGCCGCGCCGAGGAGCTGCTCGGCGAGACGGTTGGAATCCAGGCGCTGATCGAGTCTGCCCGGGGCCTTCAGCGGGTCGATCAGATCTCCTCCGCGGGGGGGCGCCTCGAGGCGCTGATCCTCGGACCCGCCGACATGAGCGTCTCGCTCGGCTTCCCCTCGCCGCGGGACGGAAGCCACTGGGACTTCGTCCGCGGCGCGATCCTCGTCGCCGCCCGCGCCGCCGGCCTGGAGGCGATCGACGGGCCCTTCCTGCAGATTTCTGACCTCGAGGGGCTGCGCGCCTCGGCGGAGCGGGCCCGGGATCTCGGCTTCGACGGCAAGTGGGCGCTTCACCCCGACCAGATCGAGCCGCTGAACGAGGTCTTCTCGCCGAGCGCCGAGGAGATCGCGCAGGCCGAGGCGATAGCCGGGGCGCTTCGCGAGTCGAAGGGCAGCGGCGCGGTGATGCTCAACGGAGAGATGATCGACGAGGCCAGTCGCAAGCGGGCGGAGCTGGTGATCGCCCGGGCGGGCGCGGCGCGCACTCTCTAGAGTGCCCCGCCTCATGGCTGGGGGCGCCAAGCGCGTGGCGGTGATCGACATCGGGACGAATTCGACCCGCTTGCTCGTCGCGGATGTCTCCGGGACCGCGGTCGAGGAGGTGGAGCGCCACACCAATGTGACCCGTCTGGGCCGCGGAGTCGACGTCTCGGGACAGCTCGCCTCCAGCGGAGTCGAGCGGGTCTGCGAGACGGTGGCCACCTACATCGACATGAACGAGGAGCTGGAGGCGGAGCGTGTGCGGACGATCGCCACCAGCGCGGTTCGCGACGCCTCCAACGGCGATGCCTTCGTCGCCGAGCTGCGGGAGCGCTTCGCACTCTCGGCCGAGGTGCTCGACGGCTCCGAGGAGGCGCGTCTCACCTACCTCGGCGCGACCGCGGGCCGTCTGCCCTCCGACCCCACCGTGGTCATCGACATCGGCGGCGGCTCGACCGAGCTGGTGATCGGCACCGGAACCGAGATCTCCTTCTCGGACTCCCTACAGGTGGGGGTGGTCCGCCAGAGCGAGCGCCGGATCTCCTCCGACCCCCCCGCGGCGGAAGAGCTCGATGGGCTCGCCGCAGAGATCGAGGCGGCGCTGGACGAGGCGATCGCCAAGCGTCCCGAGGCCCATGCCAACGCCGGGATCGGCGTCGCCGGAACCCCGACCTCGCTGGCCGCGATCGAGCTCGAGCTCGACCCGTATGACCCCGATCGGGTCCACGGCCATCGGCTTGCCCTGCCGGCGGTGCAGAGGATGCTCGCCCGCCTCTCCACGGTGCCGCTGGCAGAGCGCGAGGCGATCACCGGCCTTCACTGCGACCGGGCGCCGACGATCGTCGCCGGGGTGGTCATCCTGATCGAGGTGATGCGAGCCTTGGGGCTGGAGGAGATCACCGTCTCCGAGCACGACATCCTCCACGGCGCGGCGATCGAGGCGGCTCGCGGTTGAGCGAGCGCGTTCGGGGGTAGGCGATAATCGACCCATGCCAGCCGCCGTCACCGCAATCAGGAAGGTTCCCTGGAAACGGGTCTGGATCTCCGCCCTGTGGCTCTTCAAAAAGGGCCGCGCCCGGCTGGAGGCCAACCTCACCGTTAAGGAGCGAGAGGAGTTCTGGGGGCTGATCCGGGGCGCCAAGGGAAATCCGGCCAACCTCAGCAATCGCCAGCGCGAGCGGGTCCGCGACCTGGTGGGCAAGGCCGCCCGGGGCGGCTAGATCAAGCGGGCGGTGGCCGTCAACAGGTCAATCGGTTCTCGGCACCGCGGCACTCAGGCCAGGTTCGACTTGCGCGGGTAGACGACCTCGGGATCGGTGAGGACGTTGACCAGGGTCGGCCGCCCGGAGGCGAAGGCCGCCTCCAGCGCCGGGCGCAGCTCGGAGGGCTCGCGGACCAGGACCCCGTCGCAGCCGAGCGCCTCGACCATCTGCTCATAGGGCGTCTCGGGGCGCAGCTCGGCCGCCACCGAGTAGCCGTAGAGGAACTTCATCGGGTGATGCTCGAGCGCCCAGATGCCGTTGTTGCCCATCACCCCGACCACCCCGAGGCCGTGGCGGGCCATCGTGTCGAACTCGATCCCAGCGAAGCCGAAGGCGCCGTCGCCGAGCAGCAGGCAGACCTGTCGCTCCGGGTGGGCGACCTTGGCGCCGATCGCCTGGCCCGGGCCGGCGCCGAGACAGCCGAAAGGGCCCGGGTCCATCCAGCAGCCGGGCTGGTAGGTCTCGATGTAGCGGCCGGCGTAGGAGACGAAGTCGCCGCCGTCGCCGATCACGATCGCGTCGCGGTCGAGCACCTGCCCCAGCTCGTTATAGACGCGGACGGGGTGAAGCGGTGAGCGCTCGTCCTTCAGCTCCTCCTGCTCGGCCGCCCGCTTCTCCTGCTCGACCCCCCTCAGCTCTGCAACCCAGGCCGAGGTCCGCCGGCGATCGCCGCCGGCCGCCTCGCGGATCGCGGCGAGGCTGGCGGCGACGTCGCCGACCATGTCGAGGTCGGGGGCGCGGTTGGCGGTCAGCGCGTTAAGCGCCGGGTCAAGGCGCAGCAGCTTCGTCTCCTCGCCGAAGCTGCCGCCGAAGCCGAGCCGGAAGTCGATCGGGACCCCGATCACCAGGGCGACGTCGGCCCCCTTCAGGCCCGTGCCGCGAGCGCGGCTGAAAGCGAGCTCGTGATCGGCCGCCAGGCAGCCGCGGCCGAGGCCGTTGAGGAAGACGGGTACCCCCAGCGCCTCGGCCAGCGCCTCCATCTCGACCTCGCCACGCGCCCAGTAGAGCCCGCTGCCGGCCATGATCACCGGCCGCTCGGCGCCGGCCAGCAGCGCCGCGGCCTCCTCGACCCCCGGCGCCGGTTGGGCTGGCGGTGAATCGGGCCTCGCGGGGATCTCGCTCTCGGCCTCGGTGAAGACGACGTCGAGCGGGTAATCGACGAAGGTCGGCCCGCTCGGCGCGGCCAGCGCCAGGTCGACCGCGGCCGCTGTCAGCTCCGGGATCCGGGCCGTCTCGCGGGCCGTCTCGGCCGACTTGACCAGCGGGGAGACCAGCGGCAGGTGGTCGATCTCCTGGAGCGAGCCCGAACCCCAGCGCATCTCCGGCGCCCGGCCGCCGAGGACGCAGATCGGCGAGCCGTTCGCCTCGGCCCCGGCGATCGCGCTGATCCCGTTGGTCACCCCCGGCCCAGCTGTCAGCGCCGCGATCCCCGCCCGGCGGGTCGCCTTGGCGTAGCCCTCTGCGGCGAACGTCGCGGACTGCTCGTGGCGAACGTCGATCAGGCCGATGCCTTCCTCGCGACAGCCGTCGTAGATCGAGAACAGGTGACCGCCGGAGAGCGTGAACAGGTGCTCGACCTCTCGCGAGCGAAGCGTCTGCGCGACCAGCCGCCCGCCGTGGACGGCGCCCTTCGAAGCGTCAGCCGCGCTTCCTGCCCTCTCCTCGACACTTGCCACGATTAGCGACGATATCGCTTGCGCGACGAAGCCTCAGCCCGGCGGGTTCTGGTTCGGCTCCTCGAGGATCGTGGTCTTCTCCGCGGTCATCTCCTCGTCGGTGAGCACGCCCCGCTCGTGCAGGTCGGCGAGCCGCTCGAGACGCTCCAGCTTCCGGTCCTCCGGCGCAGGCGGCGGCGCGGCGGATCGCGATTCGCTGGGGATCAGCTTTCCCCGCTGGCTCCAGACGGAGGAGACGCCGTCCCTGACCCGCTCGGGCAGGTTGCCCAGGGTCGCGTCGGGCGTCTCCTCGATCGCCCGCCGTCGCAACGCGACCACCCCGGCCCCCGCCATCGCCACCAGGCCGAATCGCAACAGAAGCTGGCGACCGCTGTCGGCGCCGGATGCCACCCAGATCAGGGCGATCAGCCCGAGGACGCCGCCAACCACCGCCGGGTATTCCTTCAGCACCGGGGCGAGGAAGCGGCGCACGGCGAAGGCACTGCGGGCGGGCGAGGCGAGCCAGGCGGCGATCCCGAAGAAGAAGCCGTACAGAATCGTGCTCCAGGCGATCGAGCGGAGCAGCGAGGTCGAGACCGACCAGGCCTGATCGGCCGCAGGCTGCACGTCTGGGGCGGCGAGCTGATCGACCACGATGTTGCCGCCGACCTTGCGCAGGATCAGGACGAGCGCCCCGGCGATGATCAGCCCGACTCCGACGCTGAGCACGGTTATCCAGCGGTAGCCGGCCGAGAGGTAGATCGCCAGCCCGAACAGGACGAGGACGAGGATCGTCGTTACCAGGGCGATCCCATTGATCAGCCGGACGACCGTCTGGGCCAGACCGAGCTCGTCGGAGGAGAGGATCTTGATGTTGCCGACGTCGGCCGGGATCTTCGTCGCGACATCGCTGCCGAGCCCGACCTCATCGGCAACCTGGATGATCAGCGGGCGCAGCCGCAGGGTCACATCCCCCTGTCCGGTGCGGACGAACTGGCCCTTGTCCTCGACCACCTTGATCAGGGCGCGGTGGGCGACCGTGTTGGCCTGCTCCCAGGCCGTCTGGAAGCGGGTGGTGCCGATCACCTCCCCGGCGCCCCGCACCGCGACCCCCCGCAGGCCGCTGGCGGCCGGGCCGGCGATCCCCTTGACCGCGGTGGGCAGGATGGCCTTCAGCTCCTTGGCGACGTCGACGTTGGCGTAGAGCTGGTCGACCGCGTAGTTGGCGAGCGCGTCGCGGA
>JBBRHQ010000138.1:0-7923 GCA_038222365.1 Solirubrobacterales bacterium | reverse complement strand
CTGTGGATCGCGATGATCCCGCCGGCGAGGATCGTGTAGCGGATCTCGCCGAACCCTGCGGCGTCCATCCGCTCTGCCAGGCCCCGGGGCGAGGGAAAGGCGCGCACCGACTCCGGCAGGTAGGTGTAGGCGTCGCGGTCACCGGCAGCGGTGCCCAGGAGCGGGACGACCCGGTCGAACCAGAGCGAGTAGAAGGTCGAGAGCGGCGGGCGGCTCGGGCTGGTGATCTCGAGGATCACCAGGCGCCCACCGGGCCTCAGGACCCGGGCCATCTCGCCGAGACCGAGGTCGAGGTCGGCCAGGTTGCGGACCCCGAAGCCGACCGCGACGGCGTCGAAGCGGTCCTCTCCGTAGGGAAGCTCGAGCGCGTCTGCCCACTCGAAGCGGACCCCTTCGCCGGTCAGCTCGGCGGCCTTCTCGCGAGCCAGGTCGAGCATCGGCTCGGAGAAGTCGCAGCCGACCACGTGGCCGCCGGGGGCGACCCGCCTGCCGAGCTCGACCGCGAGGTCCCCGGTGCCGCAGCAGACGTCGAGGGCGGCGTCGCCCGGTCCGAGCAGGGCGCGATCCGCTGCGCGCCGGCGCCAGCGGTGGTGGAGGCCGGCGGTCATCAGCGAGTTCATCGCGTCGTAGTGGGCGGCGATCCGGTCGAACATCCGGTTGACCTGCCCGGCGAACTGCGCGGAGTCGCGAGACGGGCGGGAGTCTGCTTCGACGGCGGTCATCGGGCTGATCGAAGCCTAGGTGAGTGACGTCCCGAGCCGGGCGTCGCGAGGTGGGCGACTAGTCGCGGGACGACAGGAAATCGGCCAACTGGTTCAGCTTCTTCGGCGACAGGTCCCGGTAGGACGGCATGATCCCGGGGCCGATATGCACCGAGCGGACGATCGCGGCGCGGGGGATCTTCTGGGCGATGTGGGTCAGCTCCGGGCCGGGCCCGTTGTTGCCGTTCTCGCCGAGCAGGTGGCAGGCGAGGCAACCCGACTGGCCGACAACCTCAGCCCCTGGCTCGTAGCGCTTGGCGACCGCCGTGTCGATCTCGGTTGGCGAGCCGGTAACGGCGCCCTTGTAAGTGAGAAGGGCCATCGCGGCGATGACCAGGATCCCCGCGGTGACCGCGATCGGACGGCGGACCGGGTTCCGTTCGGCGCCGCGGTCGTAGAAGGGCAGCAGCAGTAGCGCCACCATGCAGATGGTCGGGATGCCGATGGTCGCGACGGGGGTCAGCCACGGTGGCTTCAGCACCCGCAGAAGCTCGAAGAGGAAGAAGAAGTACCACTCGGGCCGGGGCGTGTAGGTGGTTGTGGTCGGGTCCGCCTTGGGGCCCTGCTCGGCGCCGAGGATGAGCGCCATAGCGATCACGACGAGGACGACGATCAGCATCATCACCGAGTCCTTCATCACCGCGTACGGGAAGAAGGGCTTGCCCTTCTTCTTCAGCACCTCGTATTCCTGGAGGTAGCCCTCCTTCTCGCGGTTGTTCATCGTCTCGGCGCCGCTCCGTTGCCGCTGCCGTTGCTGCCAGCCGCCAGCTGCACCACCGGGGTCGCCGGCTTCGGCTTCTCGGCCCGGACCCAGGGCGGTGCGGTCGTCCCGAGCTTGACCACCAGATAGAGGTGGGCGCCGATCAGGCCGATGATCAGCCCGGGGATCGCCAGCATGTGCAGGGCGTAGAAGCGCGACAGCGTCGTCGCCCCGATCTCGGGCCCGGCGCGCAGGAAGTCGGCCAGGTAGGGACCGACCACGGGGCCGGTGCCGGTGATGTTGTTGGCGACGATCGTCGCCCAGAAGGAGCGCTGGTCGAAGGGCAGCAGGTAGCCGGTCAGCCCCATCACCATGGTCAGGATCAGCAGGACGACGCCGATCACCCAGTTGATCTCCCGCGGGTACTTGTAGGCGCCGAAGAAGTAGGTCCGCGCCATGTGGACGAAGATCAGGATCATCATCACGCTGGCGCCCCACTTGTGCATGCCGCGGACGAACTCGCCGAGGAAGACGTCGTTGGTCAGGTGGGTCACCGAGCCGTAGGCCTGGGTCGTGGACGGCGTGTAGAACATCGCCAGGAAGACCCCCGTGATCGCCTGGATGATGAAGGCGAAGAGGGTGGCCGAGCCGAGGGTGTAGAACCAGTTGGTCCCCTTCGGGACCTTGCGGAAGAGCATCCCGGTGAGAAAGCCGGTTGCGCCGGTGCGCTGGTCGACCCAGCCGACCAGGTCCTTGCCGGCGGCTTCATGGAGGGGCTCCCCCGCCGGCCGCCGCTCGACGTCGGGGTCCCTGAGATCCGCCGGCGCGGCGCCGTTGCCCTTGCCGTTGGCCCCGGGCTTGCCCGGCTTGCGAAGCGGGGCGGGGACTATCGAGTCGCGGATGCCCATCTCAGTTCCTCACGGTGCCGGGAAGGTTGAGGGGCGGGGCGGATACAGATAGTTCCAGATGCCGCCGGTGAACTCACCGGGGTCGCGCGCCTGCACCGGCTGCAGCTGATTGGTGACGCTGTAGCGGGGCCCCAACTCCACCTGGCCACCCCGCACCCGGGTCTGGAAGTGGTCCAGCGGGCGCACCGGCGGGCCGCCGATCCGCTTGCCCTGGAAGTCGTAGACGCCGCCGTGGCAGGGGCAGATGAAGTTGCCGGCCGCCTGCACGAAGCGCACTGGGCAGCCGAGGTGGGCGCAGCGGGTCGAGATCGCCACGAACTCGTCCGCCTTCTCGCCCAGGTCCTTCGAGCCACGGCGCACGTAGGCGGTGGTCTTGCCGGTGTCACCGATCCCCGGGACGATCGTGAACACCACCTGGCGATAGGTCTGCGAATTGAAATCGCCGGTCGAGCCGACCGACTCCCAGCGCTCCTTGCCGCGGTGAAAGAGAGGTGCCACCGCGAAGCCGACGGCCGGCAGCACGACCGCCAGTCCAGCGAGGCCGCCGATCCCCTGCGAGGCGATCGTGAAGACCTTGCGGCGGGTCATCGATTCGCCCTCGAAGTAGCCCGGCGGGGGAGCCTCCGGCAGCTCCGCGGGAGCACCCTGCGCCTCCGCTTCGTTCTTCTGTTCGAGGGGTTCAGCCATCAGCCAATCTCGGCGTCGGCAATTCTATTGACTCGGCCGCTTGGCGCAGGTCGTCGCCGAGGCCGCGGGCGGCCGCTGTTTGCGATGCCGCCTGCCAGAGCCGATCGGCGGCCCCGGGCTCCAGGGCCCTGGCGCTTCTCTTCGCCTCGCGGCTCGCCTCCGAGGCGCCGCAACCGACCGCGATCGTCGCCGCCAGCCAGAGCTCGGCGGAGTGCGGCGGCCGCGGCTCCGCCTGGCTCTCGGCGGCGAGGGAGATCAGGTCGGAGAGCTCCAGCACGGCCTCGGAGTCCCCGAGCGAGGCCAGCCGCTCGATCCCGAGGGCGTAGAGGTAGTCGCCGGCGAGCAGCGCCAGGTCCCGGTCCTGCCCGGCCAGCAGCCGCGAGGTGCCGTAGTGCAGGAGGAAGCCTTCGCGCACCGCCTCGACCACGAAGGCGTAGACGCCGGGCGCCTCGGCGGCGCGGGGGCCGGCGGCGCAGAGCATCCCGAGTGCGGGCTCCTCGGCCGGCTCGACCACGTGGGAGGAGATCACCGTCTCGCCCTCGCGCAGGATCCGCGCGATCTCCCTCAGAGCCTCCTGCGGTTCCTTCACTCCAGCGCCTCCCCCAACGCCCCGGAAGCCGCTTCCAGGGTCCGCTCGATCACCGCCTCGGTGTGGGCGAGGCTGACGAACCACGCCTCGAACTGGGCCGCGGGCGGATAGACCCCGCGCTCCAGCATGCCGCGGCAGAAGCGCGCGTGGGCCTCGGTGTCGCAGCGCGCCGCGGCGGCGAAATCGCCCACCTGCGGGCCGCTGAAGAAGAGGGTCACCAGGCCCGGGGCCTCCGCCACCTGAAGCGGGCGGCCGTCGGCCAGCTCGCGCAGGCCGGAGGCGAGCCTCGAGGTCAGCTCCCCGAGATGGCGGTAGGCCTCCTCGTCGAGCTTGCCCAGGGTGGCCAACCCGGCCGCCACCGCGAGCGGGTTGCCGGAGAGCGTCCCTGCCTGGTAGACGTCCCCGGCCGGGGCGATCCGCTCCATCAGCCGCCGCGGGCCGCCGAAGGCCGCCGCCGGGAGGCCGCCGCCGATCACCTTGCCGAAGACGGTCAGGTCGGGCTCGATCCCGTACAGCCCCTGGGCGCCGCCGGGCCCGACCCGAAACCCGGTGATCACCTCATCGAAAACGAGCAGCGCTCCCGCCGCGGCGGTCGCCTCGCGCAAAAAGGAGAGGAACCCCTCGGCGGGCGGGACCACGCCCATGTTGGCGGCGATCGGCTCCGCCAGCAGCGCGGCTACCTCGTGCTCGCCCAGCGCGGCCTCCACCGCCTCGCGGTCGTTCCAGGGAACGACGACCGTCGCCGCGGCCTGGGCGGCGGTCACCCCGGGGCTCGCAGGCACTCCCAGCGTCGCCATTCCCGAGCCGGCCTCGGCGAGCAGCCCGTCGGAGTGCCCATGGTAGGCACCGGCGAACTTGACCACGGTCTCGCGGCCGGTGGCGGCGCGGGCGAGGCGCACCGCGCTCATCGCCGCCTCCGTGCCGGAGCTGGTCATGCGAATCATCTCGACCGACGCGACCCGGCGGCAGACCTCCTCCGCCAACTCCACCTCGGCGGCGGTCGCCGCGCCGTAGCTCGTCCCCCGCGCCGCGGCCTCGCAAACCGCGGCGAGGACGCCGGGCGCGGCGTGGCCGAGGATCAGCGGCCCCCAGGAGCAGACCCAGTCGAGGTAGCGGTTGCCGTCGACGTCGATCAGCTCGCAGCCCTCGCCGCGCTCGATGAAGATCGGCTCGCGGCCGATCTGGCGCATCGCGCGGACCGGCGAGTTGACGCCGCCGGGAAGGACGCGCAGGGCTCGCTCGTAAAGCTCGCTGGATCGGCTCATCGGGGCAAGCCGGTGGCCGGCGGCCGCAGGGCTAGGAGTGCGCGGCGTCCCAGTCCGCGTACTCGTCGGTGAAATAGCGCAGGCGGATCTTCTTGTACTCGGTCGAGGAGTAGAGGGTGGCCCGGTCCTGCTCGGCGATCCCGCATTCGGAGGCGATCGAGTCGAGGATCGCGTCGCACTCCTCCTTGGAGCGGCCGTGGGCCATGGTGAAGACGCTGTAGGGCCAGTCGGGATAGGTGGGGCGCTGGTAGCAGTGCGAGATTCCCCGGAAGGAGGACATCCGCAGGCCGGTCTCGGCGATCTCCTCCTCCGGGACCCGCCAGACCCCCATCCCGTTGGCCGAGAAGCCGGCCCGCCGGTGGTAGAGGATCGCCGCCACCCGGCGCAGCAGGCGGCGCTCGGTCATCTCGCCGAGGTGGGCGAGGAAGTCCTCGACGCTCATCCCGACCTCCGCGGCAGCCTCGTCGTAGGGTCGCTCGACCGGCTCCATCGGCCCCTGTAGGGCGCGGATCACGGCGATGTCCCGCTCGTCGTAGGGCTGCGCCTCCAGCTCGCGCGGCGGCGGCGCGGCGGCGGCCGCGGCGGCCAGCGCGTCGGTTCCCTTCTCCATCTCCAGGTTCATGTTGATCTTGAACAGGGTCAGGGTCGGAAGCTGGCGCATCGAGATCGCGCCGGTCTCCCGCATCAGCACCTCGAGCGTCCCCTGGAGCCCGAGCCGGGAGTCGGGCTCGACCGCGATCGTGAACCAGAGGTTGAAGTCGTGGTTGCGCAGGTAGTTGTGTGAGACGCCGGGATGGGAGTTGACGATCCCCGCCGGGCGCTGGGGGTTCTCGCTGTCCACCTTCGCCGCCACCAGCATCGAGGAATAGCCGAGGGCGCGGGTGTCGAAGATCGGGGTGATCTCGCGGATGATCCGCTCCTCCAGGAGGCGCCGGGTGCGCTCCAGCACCTCGGTGACAGGCATCCCGGCCTCCGCCGCCACCGCGGCGAACGGCTCCGCCTCGAGCGGGAAGCTCGACTGGAGCAGGTTCATCAGCCGCTTGTCCTGATCGTCGAGCGGCACCGCGGAGCCGCCCTTCCTCGAGCGGACCTTCGGCTGCGGTGCCTTCGGGCGGGCGTCTATCGGAGCCATACCGCGGCCTCCTTCGCGTAGTAGGTGATGACCACGTCGGCGCCGGCGCGGCGGATCGCAGTCAGGGTCTCGAGCACCGCCTGGCGCTCCTCCAGCCAGCCGTTCTGGGCAGCCGCCTTCAGCATCGAGTACTCCCCGGAGACCTGGTAAGCGGCCAGCGGCGCCCCCGTCTCCTGCTTGACCCGGCGAACCACGTCCAGATAGGGAAGGGCCGGCTTGACCATCAGCATGTCGGCGCCCTCCTCGAGATCGAGCCTGGCCTCGCGCACCGCCTCGGCGGCGTTTGCCGGGTCCATCTGGTAGCCGCGGCGGTCGCCGAACTCCGGGGTCGAGTCGGCCGCATCGCGGAAGGGACCGTAGAAGGCCGATGCGTACTTGGCGCTGTAGGCGATGATCGGGACGGAGGCGTGGCCCTCCTCGTCGAGCTGGTGGCGGATCGTCCCGACCCGTCCGTCCATCATGTCGCTCGGGGCGACCGCGTCGGCCCCCGCCTCGGCGTGGGAGATCGCCGTCTTCGCCAGCAGCTCGAGGGTGATGTCGTTATCGATCTCGCCCTCGCGGACGAAGCCGCAATGCCCGTGCGAGGTGTACTCACAGAGGCAGACGTCCGTGAAGACCAGCAGATCGGGAGACTCCTCCTTCAGGGCCCGGACCGCGAGCTGCACGACGCCTTCGTCGTCGTAGGCTCCCGAACCGACGTCGTCCTTTGCGGACGGGATGCCGAAGAGGAGCACCGCACCTACTCCGGCATCGGCGACCTCCGTAGCCTCCTGCACGAGCTCGGAGATCGAGAGGCGCTCGATGCCCGGCATCGAGGGCACCGCCTCGCGGACGCCCTCCGCGGAGACCACGAAGAGCGGCTGGATCAGCTGCGAGGGCCGCAGGGCGGTCTCGCGGACCAGGTCGCGAAGCGCCGGCTTGGCGCGGAGGCGTCGGAGGCGGGTGGCGGGAAAGGGCATTCGAATCCGATTCTAGGGTCAGACGTCGGTGAAGCGGCGCAGCGAGAGCCGGGCGAGCAGCCCATAGGCACCGATCAGGACGGCGAGGTGGAGCAGCGGCCCGCCGAGCCCCGATCCGCCCGGATCGAGGGCGGAGGTGATCGCGCTCAGTGCCGGCTTGAAGGGGAAGAGCGCGGTGAGCAGGCGGATTACGTCATAGAGGCCGGCGCCGATCGTCCCCGAGGGGATCAGCGAGAGCAGGGCGACCGGGAGAGAGACCATGAAGGCCAGCAGCGAGGCGGCGCGAACCTCCCTGGCGACGGCGCCCAGGGCGGCGCCGGCAGCGGCGAAGCCGGCCCCCCCGGCGACGATTGCCACCACCCAGAGTCCGATGCGGTCCCAATCGAGGTTGACGAAGAGCTCCAGGCCGGCCAGCATCAGCAGGGTCACCACCAGGCCCACCGCGGTCCCCAGGCCGATCTTCTCGACCAGCAGCCCCGCCCTGGAGACCAGCCCCCGGGTGAGCCGGGCGAAGACGTTTTCCTCCCGCTCCAGCGCCAGGGACCCTGAGACGAGCAGCACGGTGACGAACATCAGGGTGAAGGTGGCGGCGACGGAGATCGCGAAGATGTCGAGCGGCGGGGCATCGCCGCTGATCACGGTCTTCTGCACCTCGATCGGCTGAGCGACCGACTTGAGCAGCGGTCCGGCGAGGTCGAGGTTGTCCCGGGCCAGCGCCGCGAACCGGGTGACCTCGTCGAGCGGGCTCCGCACCCGCGGCGGGACCACGGGGCGCAGCGCGTGGAGTATTCGCGCGCTCGACTTCAACCCGAGGATCTCGAACGACTGGCCGAAGAAGTCGAAGTGCCCACCGTTGAGGATCAGGTCGAGGTAGTCGCTGCCGGTGCGGGCCACCTGCCGCGCGATCACCAGGTTGGCCTGG
>JBBRHQ010000137.1:0-7952 GCA_038222365.1 Solirubrobacterales bacterium | reverse complement strand
CGGTGAGGAGCCGGGCCACGACCTGACCTTGATCGAGGCCGAGGCATTGGAGGCGCTCGAGGCCGAGCACGGGATCGCGCTGGCGCCGGCGGCGTCGCGCCGAAACGTCCTCACCCGTGGGATCCGCCTCGACGACCTGGTCGGCAAGTGCTTCGGGGTCGGCGAGGTCGAGTGCGAGGGAGTCGAGCTCTGCGAGCCCTGCAACGACCTCGAGAAGCCGACCCAGCCCGGCGTGATGCGCGGGCTGGTGCACCGAGCCGGCCTCCGCCGAGGTCCTCGGCGGGGTGAGCATCCGGGGTCGGGGACGCCGTCGCCCCGGAGCCCGCCCCCTCCTCCTGAGGGCCAGGCCCCGCCGGCGAGTGTTCAATAAGACACCGCATTCGTGATTCAGATCACTCTCGCGTCAGGCGGCGTAGTAGAAGGCGAAGCCGAGCACCGTGTAGACGGCCAGGAGCTGGAGGCCCTCGAACCAGTTGGAGCGACCGTCCTGGGTGACGTAGTTGGCGATCAGCACCGCCAGCAGCACCGCGCCCAGCTCGAACCCGTTGAACACCAACGCCATTGGGAACGGACCAATGAAGAAGGAGGCGATGACCAGGACCGGGGCGACGAAAAGGGCAACCTGAGCGCTCGAACCGACCGCGATGTTGACCGCAAGGTCCATCTTGTCCTTCCTCGCCACCAGCACCGCGACCCAGTGCTCGGCGGCGTTGCCGACGATCGCGACGACGATCGCGCCGATGAAGAACTCCGAGAGCCCGACGGCTTCGGACGTCTCGCTGATCGAGTCGACGAGGATCTCGGACATCACTCCGACCAGAACCCCGGCGATCGCCAGCATCGCAACGGAGGCCCGCACCGACCAGCCCCAGGTCTCCTCCTCGTCGTACTCGGGGTTGAACAGGGAACGGTGGGTCTTCAGCGAGAAGACCAGTCCGGCCAGGTAGGTGGCGATCAGGATGATCGCCACGGCCAGCGAGAGATGCTCCACCGTCCCGGCGTAGTGGACGATCTCATCGGCCGGGCCGGGCAGTCCCTTGCCCTCGACCAGCTCGAAGATTGCCGGCATCACCATCGCCGCCGCCGCCAGCAGCAGCATTGACGTCTGCACACTCGCCCCTCGCGGCTCAAACGTCTGCTCGGACTTCTTTAGCCCGCCGAAGAACATCGAGGCCCCCAGCACCAGCAGGATGTTCCCGATGATCGAGCCGATGATCGAGGCCTTTACGACCTCGTGCAACCCGGCGCCGAGCGCGAACAGGGCGATGATCAGCTCCGGGGCGTTGCCGAAGGTGACGTTGAGCAGGCCGCCGATCCCGGGGCCCGACCGCGCTGCAAGCTCTTCGGTGGCGCGCCCCATCAGGGCCGCGGTCGGGATGATCCCCAGGGCCGAGACGGCGAAGATCACGCCGGCCGAGCTTCCGGCCAGCTCCAGCACCACCGCCACCGGGATCAGCGGCGTCAGCAGGTAGGGGAGGCCCTGGGCGCTGAGGAAGAAGCTGCGGTCGAGCCGCGGCATACGGCTCGCAGGGGGCTTCGCTTCCATCCCGGGCACCCTAAGGGTTGCCCTCGACCGCTCGCGGCGAGCGGCGCGAGGGCCGCGCCTCGCTCGAGGCGGTTAGGCCCTGTCGCGGTTCAGCCGCTGGCTACTGGGAGGCGCAGGCCTGGACCTCTGCCGCCGTGGTCGCGTTCTGCAGGCACTCGAGCGTCGCCGAGTTGGTGCCGCCCGTCGGGGCGGGCGTCGTCGTGCCGCCACCCGTTGCCGGCGCCGCGAGCCCGCTCAGCAGCGGCGCGAGCTGCCGCAGGAGGTCGTTGAGCGGCTTCGAGCTGCTAGGCGCCTTGATCGTCTGCGGCTTGTTGACGTCGTTGAGGCTGAGGTCCAGCGTGATCTTCAGCTCCCCGCCCTGAGGGGGTGCCACGTCGAGGTTGAAATCGAGCTTTCGCAGCAGATGATCGTCGACCCCCGAGTAGACGTCGAAGCTGGCGTCCTTGATCGCCTCGGTGACCTGGCCGAGCTGCGGCAGCGCGCCCTGGAGCTGCTGGAGCTGAGCCTGGCTGACGCCACCCGAGGCTCCCTGGTCGATCGCCGACTTGATCGCGTCGGTGAGCTTCTTCGGGTCGACGCTGCCGGAGACGTGGATCGTCTTGGTCCCGTTGACCTCGGTCTCGCCCTCATTTGTCAAATCGCCGAGGGAGTCCTTCAGCCCGGGCAGGTTGCCCTGGCCCGAATTGCCGTTGCTCGACTGCTGCAGCGCTTTCGAGAGGGAGGCGTATTGCTGCGAGCTGAGCGCATAGTCGGTCCCCTGATAGTTGAGGTAACCGGCGTCGCCGGTGAAGATCGCCCCGGCCTCGATCTCGAAGTTCTGGCCCTGCACGTCACCGCTCGCCTTGGCGGTCATGTCGAGCTTGGCGTCGCCGGAGCCGTTGGTGTCGAACGGCCCGGAGAGGTCTATCTCGAAGTTCCCGCTCTGATCGCCGTTCGCCTCGATCTTCAACGAGGCATCGGCCTTGCCGCTGTCGATGGTGCTCTTCTCCGAGAAGGTCTGGTCGAGGACCTTCTGCGGCGGGACGTCGCTGCTGCCGCTGTCGCTGCTCCCTCCGCAGGCCGCGAAGGCGACCGCGAGTGCCATCGTTGCTGCGAGCAGGAAGAAGATGCGAGTTCGGCTCAAGGGGATGTCCTCCAGGGTGTAGTGCGAGCGGTGCACGAAGCTCCGCGGCGCGGTCAGTGCGCATCAGAGTAGCGCGACGACCGCTCCAGGCCCGCCTGAGAGCCGATCGGCGCTAGGCTCGCAGCGGTGCACCCGCCTCGGACGATCCTCTACACGGGCAAGGGCGGCGTGGGGAAGACCAGCGTCGCCGCCGCCACCGCGAGGCAGTGCGCGAGGGCTGGGATGCGGACGGTGGTGATCTCGACCGATCCCGCCCACAGCCTCTCCGATTCGCTCGAGGCCGAGCTCGGCCCGGAGCCGACCGAGGCCGGAGACCGGCTCTGGGGACAGGAGGTTCGGGCGCAGCTCGAGATGGAGGCCAACTGGGCCGCGGTCCAGGATTGGATCGCGAAGCTGCTCGCCAGCCGCGGCGTCGAGCAGATCCGGGCGGAGGAGCTGACCGTCCCGCCGGGGATGGACGAGCTCTTCTCGCTGCTTCAGATCAAGCGCCACACGGAAAGCGGGAACTACGACGTGCTGGTGGTCGACTGCGCGCCGACCGGAGAGACGCTGCGACTGCTCGGCTTCCCGGACATCGCCCAGTGGTGGATCGAGAAGGTCTTCCCCTGGGAGCGGCGGATGGTCAGCGCCGCCCGGCCTCTGGCCCGCACCTTCGACCTTCCCCTGCCGGGTCCGGAGGTCTTCGACGAGGTCCAGCGGCTGACCCGCAACCTGATCGCGATGAACGCGATCCTCCGGGACCGGCGGCGCTGCTCGATCCGCCTGGTCATGACCCCGGACAGGATGGTCATCAAGGAGGCGCAGCGGACCTTCACCTACCTCAACCTCTACGGCTACCTGACCGACGCGGTGATCGTCAACCGGGTCTTCCCCTCCGAGGTCGAGGGCGGCTACTTCGGCTCCTGGCGCGACCGCCAGCGCCTCCACCTCCGGGAGGTGCGCGAGGGGTTCGCGCCGCTGCCGGTGCTCGAGGCGCGCTACTTCCCCGAGGAGGTGATCGGCCCCGAGATGCTCGACCAGCTGGCCGCCGAGCTGTTCGGCTCGCGACGGCCCGAGGAGGTGCTGCACCACGAGCTGACCCGGGAGCTGAGCACCGACGACGGCGTCGCCGTCCTGCGCCTGGCGGTCCCCTTCGCGCAGAAATCCGAGATTGATCTGAAGAAGATCGGCGACGAGCTGATCGTCACCGTCGGTGGCGAGAAGCGGACTATCATTCTGCCCGCCGCGCTCTCCGACCAGCGGCCCTCCGACGCAGCCTTCGAGGACGGCGTATTGAAGGTCAGCTTCGAAGATGTCCGAGCATCACGACCAGCCCAACCCGAGCGGGTCTGACCCCGCAACCGGTCCCGCCGCCCAGCGGCGCGGCCCCTCCGGCGGCGCCGATCGCTTCTGGGAGCGCTACGGGGAGGCGCGGCGCCACGGATCGCGCAACGGCGGTGACGGCGGCCGCGAGGCGGGCGGAGCCGACGCCGGCCACGCAGCCGGGCCGGGGAAAGATCAACACGTCTGCCTCGAATGGTGCCCGATCTGCCGCGGAGCCGAGGTCGTCCGCGCAACCACGCCGCCCGAGCTGCGAGAGCAGCTCGAGGCGATCCAGAGCGACGCGCTGTCGTTGGTCAGGGCGTTGATCGATGGGTACTTGGCGAGGCAGGGAGAGCGAGCCGAGCACACGCCAGAGCCCGCGCGAGGGGTGGAGAACATTCCGATTCAGTAGTCACGGTCACTGGTCACAGGTCACAGGTCACCACTCGCTGTCGTCACCCGTGACCCGTCACCCGTCACCCGTGACCTCCATCCCGTGATCCCTGCGCCATTACCCTGATACCAATGCCTTCCTGCGCTACGTGCGGGACCGAGAACCCCGAGCGGGCGCGGTTCTGCATGTCCTGCGGAGCGGCGCTCGAGCGCCGCTGTCCCAACTGCGAGGCCGAGGTGCCGGCCGCGGCCAAGTTCTGTATCGAGTGCGGAACCAAGGTCGACTCCGGCGCCGCGCCGCCCGTGGCGCCTCGGCCGGCCGCGGCGGCTCCGGCCGAACCGCCCCCCGAGGAGCGCCGCCAGGTCTCGGTCCTGTTCGCGGACCTCTCCGGCTACACCGCCGTGGCCGAGCGCACCGACCCCGAAGCCGTCAAGGCAATGCTCGACCGGGCGCTGCAACAACTCGGCGACCAGGTGGAGCGCTTCGGCGGATCGATCGACAAATACATCGGGGACAACGTGATGGCCGTCTTCGGCGCCCCGGTCGCCCACGAGGACGACCCGGAGCGCGCCGTCCGCGCCGCGCTGGCGATGCAGGCCGAGATGGAGCGGATCAACGAGCAGCTCCCCGCCGACGTCGCCTTCCTTCTGCGGGTCGGGATCAACACCGGCGAGGTCCTGGCGGGACGGATGGGCGAGGGCTACACGGTGATCGGCGACACGGTCAACGTCGCCGCCAGGCTGCAGGCGGCAGCCCGCCCGGGGTCGGTCACCGTGGGCGAGACGACCCACAGGGCAAGCCGCGACTCGATCGCCTACGACGAGCTGGAGCCGCTCGAGCTGAAGGGAAAGGCCGAGCCGGTGCCGGCCTGGGAGGCGCGGGCGGTGCTGGCAGAGCAGACCCAGCGGGCGGCGCCGCGCACCGGGGCTCCACTGATCGGCCGCCGGGACGAGCTGCGGATGCTGCTCTCGCTCGCCGAGCAGCTGGAGCGCGAGGGCAGACCGCACCTGGTGACCCTGATCGGCCAGGCCGGAGTCGGCAAGTCGCGATTGCTGCGGGAGCTGACCGAGCGCGCCGCCGAGCTGGAGCCGGCGCCCGCGGTCGAGGTCGGCGAGTGCCCGCCGTTCGGCTCGGGGATCTCCTACTGGGCGCTGGCGGAGGTGCTGCGCTCGCAGTTCGGGATCGCCGCCGATCAGCCCGCTGACTCCGCCTGGGAGAAGCTGCGCTCCAGCGTGCACGGGCTGCTCGGCGAGGAGGTCACCGGCGAGGAGGCGGAGCGGATCATCGCCCCGATCGGCGTCGTCCTCGGGCTGGAGGCGACCGAGGCTTCCGGCGCCGCGGAGGCGGAGGACCCGCAGCGGATGCGGGAGACCCTTTTTTCTTCGATCCGCACCCTGACCGAGCGGATGTGCGCGCAGCAGCCGCTGCTGTTGGTGATCGAGGACATCCACTGGGCCGACGATGGAATGCTCGACCTGATCGAGCACCTCGCCCGCTGGGTGCGGGGGCCGCTGCTGATCGTCTGCCTGGCCCGCGATGAGCTGCTCGACCGCCGGCCCGACTGGGGCGGCGGTCGGCGCAACGCGACCTCGATCGCGCTGGAGCCGCTCTCCGCCGGGGACACCGAGCGGCTGGTCGGCTCGCTCTATCAGGGCAACGGCGGGGACGCCGGCCTCGTTGCGCGGGTCGCGCAGCGCGCCGGCGGCAACCCGCTGTTCGCCGAGGAGATGGTCAATCGGCTCCAGGAGCCGGACGCCGACCCCGAGGCGCTCCCGGACACCGTTCACTCGGTGCTGGCCGCGAGGCTCGACTCGCTGCCGGCCTTCGAGCGGCGGCTGCTCCAGTACGCCTCGGTGATCGGCCAGAACTTCTGGGAGGGCGTCCTGCTGCGGGCGACGGGGGCCGAGGACCGCGAGATCTCGACGGCGCTCGCCTCGCTGGAGCAGAAGGAGCTGGTGATCGGCGGGCTGACCAGCCGCCTCGCCGGCGAGTGCGAGTACGCCTTCAAACACGCGCTGATCCGCGACGTCGCCTACGGGATGCTTCCGAAGGCGAGCCGCTGCCGCCAGCATTTCGCGGTCGGCGAGCTGATCTCCGAGCGGGCCGAGGAGACCGGGGAGGGCGCGGTGGCGCTGGTCGCCGAGCACTACGGCCGGGCGGCGACGCTGGGTGCCGAAGCGGGGATCGACGCGGAGGAGATGCGGCGGATCAGCGAGCCGGCGCTGCAGTTCGCCGAAGCCGCCGGAGACGCTGCGGCGGCGCTCTACTCCAACCGGGAGGCGCTCGGTCACTACCGGGCGGCCCGCAGCCTCGAGGGCGTGATCGACGAGGACGCCTCGACTCGGATCGGCGAGAAGTCCGGCGACGTCGCCTTGCGGCTCGGACGGGTCGACGAGGCGATCACGGTCTGGGAGGAGTGCCTCGACTACCACCGCCGCCAGGAGGACCTGGCCCGGGTCGGGGATCTGCACTGCAAGATCGGCGCGGCGCACTGGGACAAGGGAGAGCGTGAGGCCTCGATCGAGCATTACCAGCGGGGAATCGACCTGCTCAAGGACGGCCCACCCTGCATCGAGCTGGTCCGGCTCTATGAGGAGGCCGCCTCGCTCTACATGCACACCGGCGACAATATGCTGGCGATCTACGCCTCCGAGAAGGCGTTGCGGCTGGCGGAGCGCCTCGGCGAGGCGGCCGCCGCAAGCCGCGCCCACGGCATCTTCGGCCGGGTGTTCGGGCGGATCGGCGATTTCGAGAAGGCGCGCGAGAACCTGGAGCGATCGGTCGAGCTGGCGCGCGACTCCGACAAGCGCGAGGCGGTCCGGGCCCTGCTCACCCTCGGTTACCACCTCGAGGTCTCCGAGGCCGACTACGCCGGCGCCGGGGGCGCCTACTCGGAGGCCCTGCGCCTCGCGGTGGAGGCCGGCGACGTCCCCTCGCAGGTCGAGGTCCACGCGGCGCTGGCCCAGCTCGCCCTCTACGCCGCCGACTGGGACGCAGTCGAGCGGGAGACCGAGGCGAGCGCCGGGCTGGCCGAGCGCGAGGGCCTGACCGGAAAGCTTTGCTTCCCCTACGTGATGCGCGGAGCGCTGCGCTGGCGGGTCGGCGAGTGGAAGGAGGCTGAGCGCTCCTGCCGGCGAGCGCACGAGCTTGCCGAGCAGGTGGGGCGCTCGGAGGTCGCCTTCTCCGCGCTGCGCTGGCTGGCGGCCGTGCAGCGCGACCGCGGGGACCACGTCGACTCCGAGCTGACCCTGTCGCGGGCCCTCGATGTCTGCGAGCGGGCCGGCCTGGTCGCCCAGTCGCTCGAGGCGACGGCAGAGCGGGCCATCTGCCTTCACCGGGCGGGGCGCGCCGAGCAGGCGCTGGAGGCCGCGGAGGGAGCCGGGCACCTGGCCGAGCGGCTCCACTACCCCGTGGGGACGGCGGCGGCCGCCGAGGCGGCCGGCGCGACGATGGCCGACCCGGCCGAGGGCGCCGGCGCCCTCGACGAGGCGCGCGAAGCCTGGGAGAAGCTCGGCCTGCCGATCGACGCCGCCAGGGCCGAGATGCTGCGAGCCGGCCGCCTGACGGAAATCGATCCCGACGCCGCC
>JBBRHQ010000136.1:0-8009 GCA_038222365.1 Solirubrobacterales bacterium | reverse complement strand
AGTTCCCTCAGGCCCGGATTCGGGGGCTCGACATCTCCGAGGAGATGGTCGATCGCGCCGTCGCCAAGGTCGGCCTCGACCCGGAGGGCCGGGTCGCCTTCAGGGTGGGTGACGCCGCCGATCTTCCCTATTCCGACGAGTCCTTCGATTTGGTCGCGCAGCTCAATATGCCGCCCTTCTTCGAGCAGCTCTCCCGGGTGCTGCGGCCGGGTGGCTTCGTGATCGTCGCCGCCAGCTGGGGCGAGGCCACCCCCTTCTACACGCCCGAGAAGCTGCTCACCTGGAAGTTCCGCCAGGTGGGGGTTGAGCCGGTGGCGAGCGGCGGTGCCGGTGCCGGGACCTACTACGTCGGCCGCCGTGAACGCATCGCCGGCGCCGCCGTTTAGGCTCCTGCCCCGATGGAGATGGACTCCTCTCCCCTGGCGCTGATCGTCAACCCGTCCGCGGGCCGCGGCAGGACCCGGGACCTGCTGCCGAAGGTCGAGGCGGCGCTGGATGAGCGGCGGATGCCCTTCCGGGTCGAGAGGACCCGAGACCGCGAGCACGCGATCGACGAGATCCTCCGGGCCGCCGAGGCGGGGGAAACCCCGGTGATCATGAGCGGAGACGGGCTGATCGGCCTCGCCGGCGGGATCCTCGCGGGGTCGGAGGTCCCCCTCGGGATCATTCCCGGCGGCCGCGGCAACGACTTCGCCCGCGTCCTCGGGATCCCGACCGACCCCGAGGAGGCCGTCGAGGTGCTCTGCAGCGGCGAGATCCGCCGGGTGGACGTCGGCGAGGCAAACGGCCAGCGCTTTCTCTGCATCGCCAGCGTCGGCTTCGACTCCGACGCGAACCGGATCGCCAACGAGACCAGGCTGATCAAGGGCAACCTCGTCTACGCATACGCGGCGCTGCGCGCGCTGCTCGGCTGGAGGCCGGCCCGGTTCACGGTCAAGGTCGGAGAGGAGCGGATGCGCTTCACCGGCTACAACGTCGTCGTTGCGAACACCAAGGCCTACGGCGGCGGGATGATCGTCGCGCCCGACGCGGATCCTGCCGACGGCAAGTTCGATGTCGTCCTGGTCGGCGAGGTCAGCAAGCTCCGCTTCCTCAGTAGCCTGCCCAAGGTGTTCAAGGGGACGCACGTGGACCGCGACGAGGTCAGGGTCTTCCGCGCTCCCTCCCTCGAGCTCGAGGCGAGCCGTCCGTTCGCTGTCTACGCGGATGGCGAGTACATCACCGACACGCCGGTCTCCCTTCGTCTGCTGCCGCGCTCCCTCGGTGTGGTCGTGCCGCCGCAGCCCGCGGCTTGAGTCGCTCCGAGGGGCCCGCCTTCGGCGCCAAGCTCGCCCTGGCGCGCGCGATCGGCCTCGCCAGCCGCAGGAGCGGCCGCGGCGGGGGCACGACCCTGCCGGGAAGGATCCTCCTGAGGCTGGAGCCCACGGCGATCAGCCGCCTCGGATCCCGGTTGACGGCCGGATCAACGATCGTCAGCGCGACCAACGGCAAGACGACGACCGCGGGGATGATCGCCGCAATCCTCACCGGGGCAGGCCGCAGGCCGGTCCACAACAGGGCGGGCTCGAACATGACCTGGGGGGTGGCGACCGCGCTGCTCGAGCAGCGCGGCAAGGAGGGGCTGTTCGAGGTGGACGAGGCCTGGCTGCCCCGCGTCACCGAGCAGCTCGACCCCACCCTGATCGTCCTCGGCAACCTCTTCCGCGACCAGCTCGACCGCTACGGCGAGTTGGAGACCCTGGCCGAGGAGTGGGCGGCGCTGGTCGAGCGGCGCGCCGGTGCGACGGGATTCGCGCTGAACGCCGACGACCCCCTGATCGCCGACCTCGGTCGCGACGCCGAGGGGCTGCCCCGGCCCGCGGTCAGCTACTTCGGCATCGACGATCCATCGCAGGCGCTGCCCGAGCTCCAGCACGCCCACGACGCGAAGCACTGCCGGCGATGCGGGCACCCCTACGACTACGAGCGCGCCTTCGTCGGCCACCTCGGCCACTATTCCTGCCCGGGCTGCGGCGCCAGGCGACCCGACCCCGAGATCAGCGCGACCTCGATCGAGCTGCAGGGGATGCGCGGTTCGACCACCACGGTTCGCACCCCGGCGGGCGACCTGCGGCTGGAGCTTCCCCTCCCAGGTCTCTACAACGTCTACAACGCCCTCGCGGCGATCGCCGCAGCCCTGCGAATGGGGATCGAGCTGCCGCGGATCGGCGAAGCCCTCGCCGCGGTCCGCTCGGCCTTCGGCCGGGTGGAAACGATCACCATCGCCGGGGTGCCGGTCTCGATTCTTTTGATCAAGAACCCGGCGGGGACCAACGAGGTCCTGCGGACGCTGCGCCTCGAGTCGACCGGGGCCGGCGACCTCGACCTCTGGATCGCGCTCAACGACAACACTGCGGACGGACGCGACGTCTCCTGGATCTGGGATGCCGACTTCGAGCTTCTCGACGGATCGGTTCGGCGGATCGTCTGCGCCGGCACGCGGGCACCGGAGATGGCGGTGCGACTCAAGTACGCGGGCCTCGACCCGGCCCGGATCGAGGTCGAGCCACAGATCGGTGCTTCGCTCGATCGCGCCGTCGCCGGCTCTGCCGGGCGGCTGTTCGCGCTTCCCACCTACACCGCGCTCCTGGAGCTCCGCCGGTTGCTGGCGGGACGCGGCCTGGCGAGGGAGTTCTGGGAATGAGCGCCGGCGCCGGGCCGCTCCGCCGAGCGGCGCCCGCAGAGGAAGAGATCCTCTGGCACGACCTCGAGTGCGGGGCCTACTCGGCCGACCTCGGACTCTGGGAGCGGCACGCCGCCTCGACCCGCGGCGAAATCCTCGATCTCGGCTGCGGCACGGGACGGGTGGCTCTCCACCTGGCGCGTCGCGGCCACCGGGTCAGCGGCATCGACTTCAACCCCATCCTGGTCGCCGAGCTGCATCGCCGCGCCGCCGACGCCGACCTCACTGTGGAGGCACGGACAGCCGACGTCCGCGACTTCGACCTGGAGCGACAGTTCGAGCTGGTGCTGGCGCCGATGCAGCTGCTGCAGCTGCTCCGCGACGGCGATCAGCGCCGCGGCTGCCTCGCGTGCGTCGCCCGCCATCTCCTCCCCGGTGGCCGGCTCGCGGCGGCGATCCTCGCTCCCGGGGGCGGAGTCGAGGCCGGCGAGGAGGCGCCGCCGATCCCCGACCTCCGCGAGGAAGCCGGTTGGGTCTACTCCAGCCTCCCGGTCGCCGTCAGCCTCGACGGCGAACGGATCCTGATCCGCCGCCTGCGGCAGACGGTCTCCCCCTCCGGGGCGCTCTCCGAGCATGAGAACGAGGTTTGGCTGGCCGATCTGGCAGCCGGCGCGCTGGAGGCGGAGGCGGCCGCCATCGGCCTGGCCCCAGCGGGGCGGCAGGCAATTGGCCCGACCGAGGACCACGTCGGCTCGACGGTCGTCGTGATGGAAAGGAGGTCCGGCTGATGGAGCTGCGCCTGCTCGCGCTCTACCCGGAGCAGATGAACATCTACGCCGACCGCGGCAACATCGTCTTCCTGCGCCGCCGCTGCGAGTGGCGCGGGATCGGCTTCTCCTACGCGGCCGCCGGCCCCGGCGAGAGCCTCGACCCGGGCGGCCACGACCTGATCTACATCGGTGGCGGCCAGGACCGCGACCAGCGAACGGTCGCCGCCGACATGGTCGAGAGCAAGCGCTCGGACCTGGCGGCCGCCCTTGGCGAGGGCGCCGCGCTACTCGCGGTGTGCGGCGGCTACCAGCTACTCGGGCACAGCTACGAGCTCGGTGAGGAGAGGATCCCCGGGCTGGGCCTCGCCGACCTGGAGACGGTCAGGGAACCTGGGCCGCGACTGATCGGGAACATCGCGATCGAGGCGGAGCTCGGCGGCGGCACCGGACCCCGTCTGCTGGCCGGCTTCGAGAACCATGGGGGGCGGACCTACCTCGGGTCGAGCGCCGAGCCGTTCGGCCGCGTCCTCGAGGGGCACGGGAACAATGGCCGCGACGGCCTCGAGGGGGTCCGCCAGGCGAGGATGATCGGCACCTACATGCACGGCCCGCTGTTGCCGAAGAACGCCTGGCTGGCAGATCGCCTGATCGCGCTCGCCCTTGCCCGCCGACTGGGCGAAGAGCCGGAGCTCGAGCCGCTGGACGACACCTTCGAGGCGGCTGCGCACGAATCGGCCCGCGAAGCTGCGAGGCGCGAGGGCTAGATCGGAGCGCCATGATGCCCCCGACACCCCCGAGGCAGAGGGTCGGCTTGCTGCCGCACGGGGCGCCGAGGGCAATGCCGGCGTAGTGGTTGTTGAACCGCCCTCCGTAACCGGCTCGCTTCTTCCACAGCGTCCTCCCGGTCCGCATGCTGACGACGGCCCAGTTCCAGGGGTCGGCGCTCATCTGACCCGTCTAGCCGCAGCTCTCCAGGCGGCGCAAGTCAGCGCCCGCTCGAGCCGAAGCCGCCATCACCGCGGGCCGATTCGGCGAGCGCCTCGGCTTCGACCGGCTCGGCCGCGATCACCGGGGTCAACACCAGTTGGGCGATCCGGTCGCCGGGCTTGACCCGGTAGACCTCGGCCGGATCGGTGTTCAGCAAAAGCACTTTGATCTCCCCGCGGTAGCCGGAGTCGATCAGTCCGGGACTGTTGACCAGCGCGATCCCGTGTTCGCGGGCCAGCCCCGACCGCGGCAGCACCAGCCCGGCATGGCCCTCGGGGATCTCGACCGAGACGCCGGTTCCGACGCTCCAGCGCTCTCCGGGGCCGAGGTGGGCGGGCTCACTCGCGTAGAGGTCGATCCCGGCGTCGCCCTGATGAGCGCGCTTCGGGAGGATCGCCTCCTCGCGCAATCGAAGGAATCTGAGCTCCATCGGGCGAGACCTCAACCAGGCGAGGCGCCGTTGGCTGCGAGATCGGCGAAGCGATGCACCTCGGAGGCCGGGACGCGGGCGCGAACCAGGACCCCGTCGCCGCGCTCGACCCGCTCCAGATCGCCGGCGAGCTCATGCAGCTGGTGAAGCCGTGCCCCCTCCGAATAGGGGATCAGCAGCTCGACCTGGCGCAGGGTGTCTTCGAAGGCGGCCTCGATCCGCTCCCGCAGCTCCCCCACACCCTCGCTGCTCAGTGCCGAAACGAGGACCCCATCAGGATGGCGGATCAGCGCCTCCCGGCGTCCCTCGTCGTCGAGCAGGTCAGCCTTGTTAAGGACCACCAGGCGGGGCTTCCCGCCGGCGCCGATCTCCTCGAGGACCTCGTCCACGGCCCGCATGTCGGCGAGCAGGCGCTCCTCTGGCGCGGCGGCGTCGACGACGTGCAGAAACAGGTCGGAGAGGACGGTCTCCTCCAGGGTCGCCTTGAAAGCCTCGACCAGCTGGTGGGGGAGCTTTTCGATGAAGCCGACCGTGTCGGTGAGCAGGTAGGTGCGCCCCGACTGCTCGTAGGAGCGGGTGGTCGGGTCGAGGGTGTGGAAGAGCCGGTCGCCGATCCCGACCTCGGCGCCGGTGACCGCCTTCAGCAGGGTCGACTTGCCGGCGTTGGTGTATCCGGCGAGGGCGACCCTGGGGATCGAGGCGCGCTCGCGGCGGGCCCGCATCACGACCCGGTTTCGCTCTGTCCCGGCGAGCCTTCGGCGCAGAGCCGCGATCCGGTCACGGGCAAGGCGGCGATCGGTCTCGATCTGGGACTCGCCGGGACCACGGGTGCCGATTCCGCCGCCGAGGCGCTCCAGGTGGGTCCAGAGGCCGCGCATCCGCGCCAGGTTGTATTCGAGCTGGGCCAGCTCGACCTGGAGCTTGCCCTCTGCCGAGTGGGCGTGGTCGGCAAAGATGTCGAGGATGACCGCGGTGCGGTCGATCACCGGAACCCCGAGAGCCGCCTCCAGGTTGCGCTCCTGCCGGGGCGCCAGCTCGTCATCGCAGGCGATCAGGTTGGCGTCGCGGGCGGCGATCGCCGCCTTCAGCTCAGCAAGCTTGCCCCTGCCGAGGTAGCGGTCGGGGTCGGGCTCGGAGCGCTGCTGGACCATCTCGCCCGCGGTCGCCACCCCGGCGGTGCGCAGCAGCTCCTTCAGCTCCGCCAGCGGGTCGCCCTGATCGCGACCGTCGGTGATGCCTATTGCGATCGCCCGCTGCCGGGCGCGGGGGTTGGATATGCCGGCCCCGTCGGCGCCCTGGCGCGTCTCGGTCAGCCGGCCGTTTCTGGATCTCTGCACTCGCCTCGATTGTACGGATGGCGGTGACCGCCATAGACTTGCGCCGGTGAAGGTCTTCGTCACCGGAGGAACCGGGTTCATCGGCGAGCACGTCGTCCGCAGGCTGCTCGAGCGCGGCGACGAGGTTGTCTGCCTCGCCCGCAATCCCGAGAAGGGACGCAGGCTCGAGTCCCTGGGGGCAAGAATCGCGACCGGTGACCTCGCCGACGCGGCCGCGATCGCGGCCGGGATGGAGGGGGCCGACGCGGTTATCCACGGAGCCGCGGTCTATGAGGTCGGGATTCCCAAGGGCGAGCACGCCGCGATGTACGAGGCGAACGTCCTCGGCACCGAGACGGTGCTGCGGGCAGCGCTCGAGCAGGGGGTCCCCAAGGTCGTCTACGTCTCAACCGTCGCCGCCTTCGGCGACACCCACGGAAAGGTCGTCGACGAGACCTACGAGCACCCCGGCGCCGACTTCACCTCCTACTACGAGGAGACCAAGTACCGGGCCCACCAGGTGGCCAATCGGCTGATCGCCGAGGAGGGGCTTCCCTGCGTGATCGTGCAACCCGGCGGCGTCTATGGGCCCGAGGACCACTCGGCCCTGGGGACCACGATCCACCAGTTCGTCGACGGCAAGCTTCCGATGCTCCCCTTCCCCGACCTCGGCATGAACCTCGTGCACGTCGACGACGTCGCCGCGGGCGTGCTGCTGGCGCTCGACAGGGGCGAGGTCGCCGAGGCCTACGTTCTCGGCGGCCAGGTGACGACGATGCGCGAGGCGATCGACACCGTCGGCAAGCTCGTCGGGCGAAAGCCGCCGCGGATGACGATGCCGACGGGGCTCCTCAAGCTGCTCACCCCGATCGGCCCGGTCGTCGGCAAGCTAATGGGACAGCCCCCGAACCTTGCGGAGCTGATCAGCTCCGCCGACGGGGTCACCTTCTGGGCCCGTCACGACAAGGCGATGGAGAAGCTCGGCTACTCGCCACGCGGCCTGGAGCCGGGGCTGCGCGAGACACTGGCCGCCGGGGGCAAGCTCGGCTAGGGCACCGGCCAGTTGCGGCTGATCGACGTCGAGCACCTCGGCAGGCCGCGGGTGATCGGCTGCTGGGAGGTCGACGGGGTGCTGATCGATCCGGGGCCCGAGTCCTCGCTGGAGACCCTGCTGGGGGCGATCGGCGAAGAAGAGCCGCGGGCGGTCCTGCTCACCCACATCCATCTCGACCACGCCGGCGGGACCGGGGCACTGCTGCGTCGCTGGCCGAACCTGCCGGTCTACGTCCACCAGCGCGGGGCCTCCCACCTCGCCGATCCCTCGAAACTGATCGCCAGCGCCTCCCGCCTCTACGGGGAGCGGATGGGAGAGCTCTGGGGCGAGGTCCTCCCGGTGCCCGAGGCGAGCATCAACGCCTTGGCCGGCGGCGAGGAGGTGCTCGGCTTCCGCGTCGCCGACACCCCCGGGCATGCCTCCCACCACGTCTGCTACCTGCACGAGGCGAGCGGCCGGGCCTTCGTCGGCGACGTTGGCGCCACCGGCATCCCGCCCGCCAACCTGCTGATCCCCCCCACCCCGCCTCCCGACATCGACCTCGAGGCCTGGGAGCTCTCGCTCGACGCAATCGACGAGTGGAGGCCCGCTTCGCTCGGGATCACCCACTTCGGCGCGATCGAGGACCCCGTGAGCCACATCGATGCCGTCCGCGAGCGATTGCGAGAGCTGGGCCGGCGCGCACGCGAGCTCGACGCGGAGGGATATGAGCGGGAGCTTCGCCGCGAGATCGCCGCCGCGATGGGCACCGAAGCGGCCGAAGCCCTGCTCCAGGCGGTCCCCCCCGAAC
>JBBRHQ010000135.1:0-8034 GCA_038222365.1 Solirubrobacterales bacterium | reverse complement strand
GCGGTCCTGCTGAGAGAAGTAGTCGCTGAACGAGGAGGGCCCCTCTCCCACCGCGACCACGTCGGGGGTGTAGACGGAGGTCCAGCGGCGCGAGGTCCGCGGGTTGCGGGCGCCGTGCAGGGCCAGGCCGGTGGCCAAGTCCTCGGTGATCGAGTCCTGGAACCCCCCGACCTGGCGCAGCGCGCTGACCCGCACCGCGTTGTTGGTGCCGACCATCATCGCGGAGCGCGAGCGGTTGCCCGCCCGCTGCAGCAGCGAGTGGAAGAGGAACTGCTGGGACTCCGCGGCGCGGACCACGAAACCCTCGTAGTTGCCATAGACCTGCGGGCCGACCACGAAGGCGACGTCGGGATCGCGGAAGTAGCCCAGGAAGCGCTCGGCGTAGTTGGGCATTGGAACGTGATCCGGGTCCACCCCCAGCACGAACTCGTAATCCTCGCCATGAGCGTCGAGCCAGGCGTTCCAGTTGCCGTGCTTGCTTTTCGCCTTGAACCGGCCCCCGGGCCGGTTCCAACGCTTCACTCCCCGCCGGGTGAAATGTTTGACCCCGAGATCGGCACATGTCTCCCTGACCGCCGGGTGATCTCCTTCGTCGAGCAGCCAGACGTCGATCTCACCCTCGTAGCGGATCTGCCCGGCGGCCTCGAGGGTCGGGACCACCAGCTCGATCGGCTCGGCGGACGGCACGATGGTGGTCACGAACGCGACTCGCCGGCCCGGCGGGGCCTGCACCGGAACGGGGTCCCGGGCGAGCAGCGTCGCCCGGCAAAGGGTGGCCAGGTTGAGGAACGCGAACAGGCCGATGATCCCGGTGCTCACGGTCATCGTGATCGAGGCGGCCCTGATCACCGGCCCCGCGTCGCCGGAGGGCCAGTGACCGGGCAGCATCAGCCAAGCCAGGAACCCACCCAGCACCAACAGTGCCGCCACGACGAGCAGCGCGCTGAGGATCGGCCGCGAGCCCTCGAGGCGCCGGAAGCTGACGCGGTAGGAGCCATCGTCGTCCGGCTCGGTCAGAGCGCCAGCGGCTCGGCTCTTGCCGTCGTAGTCGTATTCGGTGGTTTGCATCTTCAGGGTGGGTGGTGGGTGGTGTTCGGGGTTGCAGGCGCAGGCAACCGCCGCGGGCGTCGCGGGTCGAAAAGCGGTCCCCTGCCGGAGGTTTAGGTATCCGACGAAACGCACGCCGAGGCCTAAAACTGACGCGCGGTTTCTCGGGGGGCCCCGTTATGAGGCCGGGCTATGCTCGACCGGTGCCGCCTCATCGCCGAGATCGCGGGGCGCTTCTCTGCGCCCTGGCAATGCTGCCCGTCCTGGCGATCCTCGGCGGCTGCTCCTCGGGCAAGGAAGGGGAGGTAATGCAGGCCGAGTCGACCGGCTCGGCCGGTGGGGCCGACTCGAACCCGCTGGCCGGCCAGCCGATCTACGTCGTCCCCGGCGGCAGCGCGGCTCGCCAGGCGACCCTTTGGAGGGCGCAGGGCCGCGATGAGGATGCCGCGGCGATCAGCGCGCTCGCGACCCGCCCGACCGCCACCTGGATAACCGACGACCGCGGCGTCACGGGACGCGTCCGCTCTCTCACCCGGCGCGCCGCAGAGGCCGGGGAGACCGCGCTGCTGGTGGCCTACTACATCCCCGGCCGTGACTGTGGCAGCTTCTCCGCCGGTGGCGCCCGATCCGCGCCTGCCTACCGTGCGTGGGCTCGCGCCTTTGCGAGCGGCCTCGGCGACGGCCGCGCCGCGGTCATCCTCGAGCCAGACGCCATCCCCCAGGCCGTGGAGGGCTGCCTGCCCGGTGCCGCGCGCGCCGAGCGCTACGAGCTGCTGCGCTTCGCGGTCCGGGCCCTCTCCGCCCGCCCGAGTACGAGCGTCTACCTGGACGCGGGCAACGCCGGCTGGATCCGCGACTCGTCGCGACTCGTGGGACCGTTGCACCGGGCCGGCATCGGAGCCGCCGCGGGCTTTGCCCTCAACGTCAGCAACTACTACCGAACCGATCCGACACTCAGCTACGGGCGAACCCTCTCACGCCGGCTGGGCGGGACCCATTTCGTGATCGACACCAGCCGCAACGGCAACGGACCGGCCGGCGAGGGCATCGAGGGGCGGGATTGGTGTAACCCGCCGGGGCGGGCGGTGGGCCGCTACCCCTCCACCGACACCGGTCAGCGGCTCGCCGACGCCTACCTCTGGGTCAAGGAGCCCGGAACGAGCGACGGGACCTGCCGCGGAGGCCCCCCGGCGGGCCAATGGTGGCCGCAGAACGCGCTGGAGCTGGCCGCAACAGCAGCCAGACGCTAGCGACGCTCGCCGAGCAGCTCGGAGACCCGCCCCAGCAGCTCGCCGAAATCGATCGGCTTTCCCAGATAGCCGCTGGCGCTCGCCTCGTCGCGGGCGGCGGCGATCGCCTCGCCGTGGGCGCTGACGATCAGCACCGGAATCTGGTTGCCGGCGGCCCGGACCTCGCGCAGGACGTCGAGCCCGGACTTGCGCGGCATCATCGCGTCGAGCAGCATCAGGTCGGGCCCCTCGCCAGGCCCCCGTCCCCAGAGCTCCTCGCTCGCCTCGGCGCCGTCCGCCGCGGTGATCACCTCGTAGCCCTCCATCTCCAGTCTCGTGCGCAGCAGCAGGAGGATCGTCTCGGAGTCGTCAGCGACCAGGATCCGAGCCATCAGCGGCTCTCCAGCAGTCGTTGCCCCGGGCCTCGCGTGCTGCGGGCCGGGATCGCCGGGAGGACGACTCGGAAGGTCGATCCCTGCCCGGGGGCCGAGTCGACGTCGAGCGAGCCGCCGTGCAGCTCGACCAGTGACTTCGAGATCGCCAGGCCGAGGCCGCTGCCGCTGACCCGCTGCGTGAGGCCCGCCTCGCCGCGGACGAAGCGCTCAAAGATGTGCTCCAGCTGCTGGGGGGAGATGCCCGGGCCGTCGTCGGAGACGGCGATCACGACGCCGTCGGCGCCGCGCATCGCAGTCACCCTGATCGTCGCACCTTCCGCGCAGTACTCGTTGGCGTTGGCCAGCAGGTTGACCAGCACCTGTCGGATCCGGTCCGGCTCGACCGAGACCTGCGGCAGGGCCGCCTCGACATCGAGCCGCAGCTCCTGCCGGCGGGCCTCGGCCTGGGTGCGCATCGAGCGCACCGCGTCGGAGACCAGCGGCTCGACCTCGGTCGGAACCGGCTGGATCGTCAGCCTGCCGGCGTCGCTGCGGGCCAGGTCGAGGAGGTCGTTGAGCAGACGGACCAGGTGCCGGGTGTTCTCGAGAATGATCTCGACCGTCTCGGTCTGCTTCGCGCTGAGCCGCTCCCGCTCGAGCATCAGCAACTCGGCGAAGCCCTGCACCGAGGTCAGCGGGCTTCGCAGCTCGTGGGAGGCGGTCAGCACGAACTCGTCCTTCATCCGCTCCAGACGCGCCCGCTGGGAGATGTCGCGGACCGAGAGGACGGTGCCGCCCTCCTGGGCGCCGAGCTTCGACGCGGTGATCGCCAGGGTCGCCTCGCCCTCGCCGAGGTGGAGCTCCTTGGGCTCGCCCCCGGCGAGCAGCCGGTCGATCGAGCGCCTGTCGACGAGGCTTGCCAGGAGCTCGCGGATAGGGGTCCCGACCTCCCCCCAGGGGACCAGCCGCCGTGCGGCCGGGTTGGCGTCCGTGACCGTGCCGGACTCATCGAGGGTGATTACCCCGTCCGAGAGGCTTTCAAGCGTCACCGAGAGCCGCTCACGGCTCTCCTCGAGCCGTCGGTAGGTCGATTGCAGCTCGTCGGCCATCTCGTTGAAGGCCACCCCCAGCGCCGCCGTCTCCGATGGTCCGCCGACGCTGACCCGAGCCCGCAGATCGCCGCTGGCGAGCTTCCCGGCGGCGTCGACGAGATGCTGAAGCGGCCGTTCGATCGAGGCGATCAGCCGGTCGAAGACAAATCCGGCGGTCAGCAGGCAGGCGACCAGCAGCGCCGCGAAGAGGATCGTCGTGCGGCGGGTGTCCTCGGTGACCTGTTGCTCGAGGGTGGTCCTGCGGGCCATCTCGGCGTCGGCGGCCTTCGGGTCGCTGACCTGACGCGCATAGGACTGCTCGGTGCTGCGCTCGAAGTTGTGGCGCAGCTCGAGCAGGTTGCCGACTCCGATCACAGCCACCGCCGCCAGCAGGGCGAAGGTGATTGCGAAGCCGATCCTCAGCCGGTTGGCAAGCGTGGCGTTCACGGGGGTGGCGCTCAGCCCTACAGTAGCGGCGCTCCGTGACGCAGCAGACCCTCGCAATCGCACTTTCGTTGAGTGCCAGCATCGCCTGGGGCGTCTCCGACTTCCTCGGTGGGCAGGCCTCCCGCCGCACCTCCGTCCTCTGGGTGGTCGCGGTCAGCTACCCGACCGGCCTGGTGCTGATCGCGATCGTGGCGCTGATCGCGGGCGGCTCGCTGTCGGCCGGCGAGGTCGCGATCGCGATGGGCGCCGGGGTCTGCGGGGCCGCCGCGATATCCCTCTTCTACTCGGCGATGGCGATCGGCCCGGTCAGCATCATCTCTCCGCTCGTCTCCTTGGGGGTCGTGGTCCCGGTTGCGGTCGGCCTGATCCGCGGGGAGTCGCCCGGCGGCGTGCAGATCGTCGGCTTGGTGGCGGCGCTCTGCGGGATCGCGCTGGCAGTGCGCGAGGCCGAGGTCCCGCACGCCGCCTCAACCTCCCCGCGGGCGCTGGCACTGGCCGCGCTCGCCGGCCTCGGTTTCGGCCTCTTCTTCGTCGGCATCGACAGCGCTGCCTCCGAAGATCCTCTGTGGGCCGCTACGTGGACGCGCCTGGGGGGATCGCTGGCGATCGCGGTGGCGCTGGTCGCGCGCCCCCCGGCCGATCCCTTCCCCACCCCCTCGCTTCCGACGCTGCTCTCGATCGGGGGCCTCGATGCGACCGCCAACACCCTGATCGCAGTCGCCAGCGGCATCGGCCTGCTCTCACTGGTCGCCGTCGGCGGCTCGCTGTTCCCAATCGTCACGGTGATCCTCGCCAGGGTGATCCTCGCCGAGCGGCTGGCGCGGATCCAGCAGATCGGCGTAGCACTCGCCCTGACCGGCGTCCTCCTGATCGCCGCCGGCTAACGAAGCGGGATCTCCAGCAGCCGCTCGAGCATCGCGATCGTCTCCGCCGGGTCGCGATGTAGTACGGGGACCATCCCGACGGCGGCGGCGCCGTCGCAGTTCTCGCGCAGGTCATCGACGAAGAGGCAGAACTGCGGCCCTCGCCCCACCCGCTCGGCGGCCAGCAGAAAGATCTCCGGCTGGGGCTTGTGCATGCCGACCTCGGCCGAGATCACGATCGCGTCGAAGAGCTCGGCGAGCATCGCGCGGTCGTAGTGATCGAGGCTCCAAGAGTTGGAGACCAGCCCGGTGGGTACTCCGGCGGCGCGGGCCGAGCGCACCGCGGTACTCATCGCCTCCACCGGGATCATCCCCGCGAACATGCTGTCGATCAGCTGCGAGCTGTCCTCGAGCCCGAGGCGGGCGCCGAAGCTGCGCTCGAACTCGTCCTCGGAGATCGCCCCTGTCTCCAGCCCCCGTAGGTCGGCGAGCGCCTCCGGATCCTCGCGGAAGAGGCGCTTCACGGCGCCCTCGTCGAGCCCCTTCTCGAGGCAGAAGGCGGCGAAGCTGTCCCAGACCGGGGTGGTCAGGACCCCGCCGAAATCGATCAGCAGGGCTCTTTCGTGGTCGGACTCGGCCATATGCTTCGCGGCGATGGGCGACGAGGCTATCGGGACGCAGGCTCCGGACGGGATCGACCGCGCAGGGGTCGAGGGCTGGTTCGCGGCCAACGTCCCCGGGTCCGAACCGCCGCTCAGCTTCGAGCGCATCTCGGGTGGGCGCTCCAACCTCACCTACCGCGTCACCGACCGGGCCGGCCACCGCTGGGCGCTGCGCCGGCCGCCGCTGGGTAAGCGCCTCGGCTCCGCCCACGACATGGGGCGTGAGCACCGGGTGATCTCGGCCCTCGAGCAGACCCCGGTGCCGGTCCCGCCGGTGACCGGCCTCTGCGAGGAGGAGGGCGTCAACGGCGCCCCCTTCTACGTGATGGATTTCGTCGCGGGGCCGATCCTGCGCTCGGTCGCCGAATCCGAGCTCTTCCCCGAGCACGACGAGCGCCGCGCGATCGGCGAGCGGGTGGTCGACACCCTGGTGGCGATCCACCGCGTCGTCCCCGACGAGGTCGGCCTCGGCGAGCTGGGCAGGAAGTCCGATTACGTCGCCCGCCAGCTCCACCGCTGGCACGGCCAGTGGGAGGAGTCGAAGACCCGCGAGCTGGAGGTGGTCGACTCCGTCCACGCCCGCCTCGCCGAGCGGATTCCGGAGCAGGGGCCGGCGACGATCGTCCACGGCGACTACCGGCTCGACAACATGATCCTCTCGCCCGGCGGAGAAGTCGCCGCGGTGGTCGACTGGGAGCTGTGCACGCTCGGCGACCCGCTCGCCGACGTCGGCCTGCTGATGGTCTACTGGTCGCAACCGGGCGACGAGTTCGTGCCCCTGTTCGAGCCGGCGACGATGGCCCCCGGCTTCCCGACCCGCGAGCAGCTCGCCGACCGCTACGCGGAGCGCTCCGGCCGCGACCTCGGCCAGCTCGATTTCTTCATCGCCCTCGGCTACTGGAAGCTTGCGATCATCCTCGAGGGCGTCTTCGCCCGCTACGCCGCGGGTCAATACGGCAATTCCGGCGAGGGCTTCGAGCAGTTCGCGAAGATCGTCGAGCAGCTTGCCGAGGCCGCCGAGCAGGCGGCGGCACGCCTCGGCTGAGCTCGGTTTCTAGGCCTTGGCCGTCTCGGCCTGCCCGGCGCTCTCCGCCTGCTTCGCCCAGCGGTTCAGCTCGCGGCGGGCGATCACCATCTTGTGGACCTCGTCGGGCCCGTCGGCGATCCTCAGCATGCGGCTGTAGCGCCACATTGTCGCCAAGGGGGTGTCATCGGTCATCCCGAGCGCCCCGTGGACCTGGATCGCCCGGTCGAGAACGTCCATGACGACGTTGGCCGCGACCACCTTGATCATCGAGATCTCCTGGCGGGCGGCGCGCTTGCCGGCCGTGTCCATCTTCCAGGCGGCATAGAGGGTCAACAGCCTCGCCTGGTCGACCTCCATCCGGGAGAGGGCGACGAAGTCCTGGACGAACTGCTTCTCGGCCAGCGCGCCACCGAAGGCCTGCCTCGAGTTGGCGCGGTGGCACATCATCTCGATCGCCCGCTCGGCTGTCCCGATCGCCCGCATGCAGTGGTGGATGCGGCCGGGGCCGAGCCGGTCCTGGGCGATCGCGAAGCCGGCCCCCTCGGGGCCGAGGAGGTTGGTCGCCGGCACGCGGCAGTCCTCGTAGCGGATCTCGCAATGCCCGGGTCCGCCGTCGTGTCCCATCACCGGCACCGGTCGCACCAGGTTGAAGCCCGGTGTGTCGGTGGGCACCAGGATCATCGAGGCGCGCGCATACGGGGCGGCCTCGGGATCGGTGACCACCATCGCGATCGCCAGCGAGGCGCCAACCGCGCCGGAGGTGAACCACTTGTGACCGTCGATGGCCCACTCCTCGCCGTCGCGCACCGCCCGCGCTTGCAGGGTGGTCGGATCCGAGCCGGCGACCTCGGGCTCGGTCATCGAGAAGCAGGAGCGGATCTGCCCGTCGAGCAATGGCGCCAGCCAGGCTTCCTTCTGCTCATCGGTGCCGTGCTCGGCGAGGATCTCGGAGTTGCCGGTGTCCGGGGCCGCGCAGTTGAACGCCATCGGTGCGACGACCGGGCTGCGCCCCATCTCCTCGCAGAGCAGCCCGTACTCCCAGTTGGTCAGCCCGGGGCCGTAGCGCTCGTCGGGCATGAACAGGTTCCAGAGCCCCTCTGACTTGGCCCGCTCGCGCAGCTCGACCAGGACCTCGGGATAGACGGCGTCGGCGTCGACCGTGATCTCGGCGTCGAGTGCCTCGGATGCCTGGCGTTCGATCGGAAAGACGTGCTCCTCGATGAAGCCGACGACGCGCTCGCGCAGCGACTCGACTTGGGGGCTCGGGTTGAAGTCCATTCGACCGTCCTCTCTG
>JBBRHQ010000134.1:0-8135 GCA_038222365.1 Solirubrobacterales bacterium | reverse complement strand
AGGGCGCGCTCGACCGTCTGCACGGCGCGGTCCACCCCGGCGCAATACCCTCGCGGCGCCGCGAGCAGTACCTTCTTCGGACCCCGCGGCGGGGACCCCTTTATCGTCGTCGCCATGCCCCAGAGGGTACCGAGGGACTAGGATTTCACCCCGGTGAGAGGAGGGGCCTGACAGATGGGATCCCAGAGCCACATGGACCGCCTTTCGGCGATCGACGCGTCCTTTTTGACGAACGAGACCGCCGACGGCCACATGCACGTCGGCGCCGTGCTCGTCTTCGAGGGCCCGCCCCCCGCCTACGACGACCTGATCGAGCACGTCCGCGGGCGGCTCTCCCAGGTGCCCCGCTACCGCCAGAAGCTGGCGATACCTCGGTTCGAGACCGGAAGGCCGTTCTGGGTTGACGACCCCAGCTTCAACCTCACCTACCACGTCCGCCACACGGCGCTTCCGGATCCCGGAAACGAAGATCAGCTGCTGCGACTGGCCGGCCGCGTCTTTTCGCAGCAGCTCGATCGCTCCAAGCCGCTGTGGGAGCTGTGGCTGGTCCAGGGGCTCGACCACAATCGCTTCGCCCTGCTCTCCAAGACCCACCACGCGATGGTCGACGGGGTATCGGGGGTCGACATCTCGACCGTTCTCTTCGACGTCAAGCCGGTCCCAGAGCCCGCACCCGAGGATGACGGCTGGGTCGCCAGCCCGGAGCCGTCAACGGCAGAGCTAATCGGCAAGGGGCTGGTCGAAGCGGCCGTCGCGCCGGTCAAGCTCGCCGAGCGCCTCGCGCGGATGGTCCAGCACCCGGAGGCCGTGCTGCGCCGCGCCGCGGAAGGCCTCGAGGGTCTCGGGGAGGTCGCCTGGGGCTTCGCCGACCCGGCGCCCGCGGTCCCGCTGAACGTGCCGATCGGCTCGCACCGGCGCTACGTCTGGGTGCGCGGTGAGCTGAAGACCTACAAGCGGATCAAGGACGCGCTCGGCGGGACGATCAACGACGTCGTGATCACAGCCGTCGCCGGCGCCCTGCGCGAGTGGCTCGATCGACGCGGGATCCGCAGCGAGGGGCTGGAGCTGCGCGGCCTGGTACCGGTCTCGATCCGCGCCTCCGACGAGCACGGCAAGCTCGGCAACCGGATCGCGGCGATGCGCGCGCCGCTGCCGGTCTACGTCGCCGACCCGGTGAAGAGGCTGGAGATCGTGCGCGAGTCGATGAACGGGCTGAAGCAGTCCAAGCAGGCGCTCGGCGCCGAGGTGATCTCCCGCTTCAACGACTTCGCCCCGCCGACCCTGCTGGCGCAGGCCTCACGCATCAACTTCTCGACCCGCCTCTTCAACCTGATCGTCACCAACGTCCCGGGTCCCCAGATACCCCTCTACCTGCTCGGCCGCGAGCTCGAGGACGTCTTCCCGGTGGCCTTCCTGCCCGAGAACCACGCCCTCGCGATCGCGATCATGAGCTACAACGGCGGCATCAACTTCGGCCTGCTCGCCGACTACGACTCGATGGAGGACGTCGGGGTGATCGCCGCGGGAATCGAGCGGTCGCTGGAGGAGCTGACCGAGGCAGCGAAGCAGCGCGAGGCCGAAGCGAAGCCCCGCAAGAAGGTGGCGACCGGGTGAGCCGGGGACCCGTTCGGCGTTAGCTCCCCAGCAGGCCGATCGCGTGGGGGAGCGCTTCGCGGATCCCCTCGCCGGCCTCGGCGATCGCCTTCGGATTGCCGGGGAAGTTGACGATCAAAGTGGCGCCGCGGACCCCGCAGACGCCCCTCGAGACCATCCACAGCGAGGTGTGATCGCGGGAGGCGACGCGCATCGCCTCGGCGATCCCCGGCGCCTCGCGGTCGATCACGGCGCGGGTCGCCTCCGGGGTGACGTCGCGGGGGGCGAACCCGGTGCCCCCGGTGGTCAGGATCGCCTCGCAGACCGCCCCGTCCGCGAGGTGGCGCAGGCGCTCCTCGATCAGCCCCTGCTCGTCGGGCACCACCTCGCGGGCCGCGATCTCGAAGCCGAGCTCTCCGGCGAAGGCGGCAAGCTCGGGCCCGCTTCGGTCCTCGGCCTCCCCACTCGCCCGGGAGTCGCTGACGGTGATGATCGCCGCCCGCATCGGGCTCAGGAAGCCTCCTCGCGGCGCCAGTCGTGGCGGCCGCCGCTCTTCGAAACCAGGGCGACGCGGCGGATCTCGACCCCGCGCTCGATCCCCTTGACCATGTCGTAGACGGTCAACGCCGCCACCGCCGCCGCGGTCATCGCCTCCATCTCGACCCCGGTGCGGGAGACCGTCCGGGCCTCGGCGGTGAGCACGACCTCGCCGGCGCCCGCCTCGACGCTCGCCTTGACGTCGACGAAGGTCAGCGGCAGGGGATGCGCCAGCGGGATCAGCTCCCCGGCGCGCTTCGCCGCGCCGATCCCGGCCAGCCTCGCGGTGCCCAGCACCTCTCCCTTCGGCCCGTCGCCGCGCTCCACAGCCGCCGCCGTTTCGGGCGACATCCGCAGGCGGGCCTCGGCCACCGCCCGCCGCTCGCTCTCCTGCTTCGAGCCAACGTCCACCATCCTGGCCGAGCCCTGCTCGTCGAGATGGGTGAGGCGCTTCTCGTTCACGGCCGCGTCCCCTCGACCCAGCGGCCCTCGCCCGCTTCGATCTCCTTCTTCCAGACCGGCGCCTCCGCCTTGATCCGGTCGATCGCCTCGCGGGCGCCGGCGAAGGCCTCGGGACGGTGGGCCGCGGAGACCGCGACCACGACGCTTGGCTCCCCGAGCGGCACCGTGCCCACCCGGTGCTCGGCGGCGGCCGCCTCCAGCCCGTGCCGCTCGACGCAATCGCGGAGGATCGCCGCGATCCTCTCCCCGGCCATCTCCGTGTAGGCCTCGTACTCGAGTCGCTCGACCTCGCGGGTCGTGCCCTGGAAGGAGACGATCGCCCCCGCCTCGGGGCGCCCCACCGCCTCGGTCAGCGCGGCCGGGGAGAGCGGCTCGGCCGTCACCCGGGCGTGGACCGCGCCGCCGCCGCTGACCGGCGGAATCAGCGCCAGCTCGTCGTCCGCCGCCAGAGCCTGCCCGGGGTCGGCGTACTCGCGGTTGACGGCGATCCGCACCGGCAGCCGCTCCAGCAGCTCCAAACCCGGCAGCCGTCGCAGGGCGTCCAGCGCGTCGGCCGCGGTGGCGCCCTCGTCGAGGTCGATCTCGACCCTCTCGGTTCCGGCGCGCTCGCGCAGGATCGCGTAGAGGCGGACCTCGACTCGCATCATCGTTGCCACCCCCCAATCGTAGATCCGGAGAGCAGCTCCAGCTCGACCCTCTCCCCCGCCGCCACTCCTTCGGAGGCGGCCGGGATCAGCGCCAGGGCGTCCGCGTCAAGCATCGAGGTGAGCACGTGCGATCCCTGGGCGCCGGTCTGGCACGCCACCAGGCCCTCGGCGCCGGCCCGCAGGCGGCAGCGCACGGCATGGGCCCGCCCGGCCTTCTTCGGGTAGTCGAACTCGAGGACCGCGCTCGCCCGGCGCGCCTCTGGATCGAGGCCCTGCATCGCCAGCAGGGCAGGCCGGGCGAAGAGCATGAAGGTGACCATCGCCGAGACGGGATTCCCCGGGAGGCCGAAGACGAGCCCGCCCCCGGAGGCGATGCCGAACCAGGTCGGCTTTCCCGGACGCAGCGAAACTCCCCAGAAGACCTGCTCGGCGCCGAGCTCGGCCAGGCAGGGACGGACGTGGTCGTGCTCTCCGACCGAGACGCCGCCACAGATCACCGCGAGATCGGCGTCCAGCGCCCGCTCCAGCGCCTCGCGCGTCGCGGCGTGATCGTCGCCGGCGTGCTCGACCGCGGCCACCTCGGCGCCCGCATTTCGGGCCAGCGCCGGCACCGAGTGGGCGTTGGAGTCACGCACCCCCCCGGGTCGCATCGGCTCCGCCGGCCGGATTAGCTCATCGCCGGTCACCAGGACCCGCACTTTCGGGCGCCGCGCGCACTCGACCCGTGGAAGCGGCGCCGAGGAGATCACGCCGAGCTCGGCCGGGCCGATCAGCCGACCGGGACCGAGGATCCGGGCCCCGGCCTCGATGTCCTCCCCCGAGCGGCGGATGTTGCTGCCCTCGGGCGCTGGCGCCCGGATTTCGACCCGGCCCTCGCCCCGCTCGGTGTCCTCGACCCGGACCACGGCGTCGGCGCCCTCGGGGAGCATCGCCCCGGTCGAGATCGCGATCGCCTCGCCCCCGCCCACCGCGACGTCGGCCGGGTGGCCGGCCCGCGACTCGCCGGCCAGGCGAAGCGACGCGGGGCGATCGGCGGCGGCGGCGACGTCGGCCGCCCGGACCGCGTAGCCGTCCATCGCCGAGTTGTCGAACCCCGGCACCGACTCGGTGGCGATCACTTCTTCCGCGAGGGCCCGGCCGAGCGCTTCATCGAGCGCGATGGGCTCTGTCCCGAGCGGCGCCGCCCGCTCAAGGATCAGGCGTCGTGCCTCGTCGATCTCGGTCAGCTCAGCCATCCCCGCGAGCCTGCCAGACTTGCGCCGTGGACGCCACCGTCGCTGTCCTCGCCGGAGGGCGCTCGAGCCGCATGGGTCAACCGAAGCCCGGGGTGAGGATCGCCGGGCACGCGCTGATCTCCTATCCGATCGCCGCGGCCCAGGCGGCGGGACTGGAGCGCTTCGTCGTCGCAAAGCGCGACACGGAGCTTCCCGAGATCTACTGTCCGGTGGTGCTCGAGCCCGACCAGCCCCGCCATCCCCTCTGCGGCCTGGTCACCGCGCTTCGCCATCAGCGCGGGCCGGTGCTCGCCTTGGCCTGCGACATGGCCTTCATCGACGAGAAGCTGCTCGCCTGGGTCGCCTCGCATATCGGTACCACCGTGATCGAAGCCGGTGGACTGCTTCAGCCATTGCTGGCCCGCTACGACTACGGTTCCCTGGCGCTGCTGGAGGAGGCGCTGGAGCGCCGCGACTCGATGCGCGACGCCGCGGCCTCGCTCGACCCCAAGGTGGTCTCCGAGTCCGATCTCACCCGCTTCGGCGACCCGGCAAGGCTCTGCTTCAACGTCAATACACCGGCCGACGTCGAGGAGGCGGAGGCGATCTTCGCCGCCCTGCGGGCCTGAGAACGCGGCGAGCCTGCGAGAATCGCCCCCCGTGGAGATCTTCAACCTGGAGCGTGCCGAGCCCGCCTACGACGACAGCGATCCCGAGGGCTACCGCGCCGGGATGGACCGCTTCGGCAAGCGAATCGGCGCGTCGAGGATCGGCGGCTCGGTCTACGAGCTGCCCGAGGGGCAGAGCATCTGCCCCTATCACTACGAGTACCCCAGGGAAGAGTGGCTGCTGGTACTCAGCGGCGCACCGACCCTTCGCCACCCCGGCGGCGAGGAGCAGCTCGAGCGCGGCGACGCGGTCTGCTTCCCGGCGGGCCCGGAGGGGGCTCACAAGCTGACCAACACCGGCAGCGAGGTCTCGCGGGTGCTGATGATCTCGACCCTCGAGGATCCCTCCGTCGGGATCTATCCCGACAGCGACAAGATCGGCGTCTTCGTCAGCGACGACCACGAAGAGGTGATCGTCCGCCGCTCCAGCGACGTCCCCTACTACGACGGCGAGACCTGAGCGGACCGCTCCTCCCCGTCGAGTGGCCGAAATCCGGTCCCTATCTGCTGATTCCGTCCACTCGACATAGCTGGCGAGCTGGGAGAGTCTGGGGGTGAGTCGATTTCGGGCGGTCCTTCCCTGGGTTCTGGTCGGCTGCTGGGGAACCTGGGCGGTGGTCAGGCTCCTCGGACTGGACGGCTTCTACCCGCTCGTTCCGATCATGGCCTTCACGCCGTACGCGGCGGCGACGGCGCTGGTGCCGGTCGTGGCCGCGGTTCTGCTGCGCAGCTGGCCCGCCGCCGGGATCGCCGCCGCGATCGCGGCCCTCCTGGGTGGACGCCTGGAGCAGGGGCCTCGGGAGCCTGCCCAACCCCGGCTCCGGGCCGATGCGAGTCGTCGCCGGCGACTTCAACGCCACCCTCGACCAGAGCGAATTCCGCGATCTCCTCGACCGCGGCTACCGCGACGCCGCCGATGCGCGCGGGGACGGCCTCATCCCGACCTGGCCCGCCGCGGGGCCGCAGCTGCCCCCGCCGATCACGATCGATCACGTGCTGGTCGATGACCGCGCTGGGGTTGAGGATTACTCGGTCCACGATCTGCCCGGGAGTGACCACCGCGCCGTCTTCGCCTCGCTCGCCCTCGGCCCGCGGCAAGGCTGATCGCCGAGGCCAGCTGGGGGTCAGGAGGCAGGTGTGGCCGTGGCGACCGGCTCCGCGGTCGCGACCCCGCCTGAGCCCTCGCCGGCGACCGCCTCGAGACTCACCGGGATGCCGTTCAGAAAGGCCATCCCGGCCAGCCGCTCGAGGTCCTCGGGCTCCGAGGAGGCGAGCAGGTTAACGTTGACGCCGCCCGCGGCGTTGGCGGTGCGCCAGCCCCCGTCGTGGCCCCAGCCGTGGGGGACGGCGACCGTGCCCCGGGCGACCTCGTCAGTGACCCGCGCGGTCAGCTCGATCTCCCCGTGGGCCGAGCCGAGCCTGCAGAGGGCGCCGTCCTCGACCCCGGCGGCGGCGGCGTCCTCGGGGTGGATGCGGGCGGCGTGCTCGCGGCCGCCGCGCATCAGCAGCGCCGCGTTGTGCATCCAGGAGTTGTGCGAGCGCAGCTCGCGGAGGCCGATCAGGCGCAGCGGGAAGTCAGGATCATCGCCGTTCTGCGCCGCCAGGCGCTCCGCCTCGGCGCTGATCTCGGGCACGTCGAGGTGGACGCGACGGTCGCGGTGACGGACCTTCTTGTCAAGGGCGCCGGCGCGCAGGTGCTCGTCGAGGACGATCCCATGCGGGTTGCGGCGGAGCTTGGCGACGCTGAGGCCGCCGCGGCGCAGACCGAACAGGTCTCCCTGCGGCCAGATCCTCAGCAGCAGGTCGAGGAGGCGCTCGGGGGAGAGCCGTAGCCCGGCGCGGCCGAGGATGCGAACGATCCGCAGGCTCGAGGGGACGATCCCGACCCGCTTCGAGATCTCCTCGATGATCTCCCACTCCTGCCTCGCCTCCCCGGCGGGTTCGACCACGGCGTCGGTCATCTGGATGTAGGGGGTGGTGAACAGGCCGAGGAAGGCCAGCGGGAGATCCTCACGCTCATACATCGTCGTCGCCGGCAGGACGAAGTCGGCGTGGCGGGCGGTGTCGCTGACGTAGAGGTCGATCGCTACGCAGAGGTCGAGCTGCTCGATCGCGCCGGCCAGCTCGGCGCCGTTCGGCACCGAGAGCACAGGGTTGCCGGCGGAGACGAACAACGCCCGCATCTGCCCCGGCCCCTGGGTGGTGATCTCCTTCGCCATCAACGAGGCCGGCAGGCTGCCGAGCACCTCGGGTAGGTCGCCGACCCGCGAGCGGACCTTGTCGTAGGTGGCGAGGCCGAAGGCATGGGCGATGCCCTCGAAATCGAGCGGAGGGTCGCCGAACATCGCCCCGCCCTCGCGGTCGAGGTTGCCGGTGACGACGTTGAGCGCGTCGAGCAGGAAGGAGACCAGGGTGCCGTTGCGACCGAGGCAGGAGCCGGTGCGACCGTAGACGGCGGCGCGGGGTGCGGCGGCGAGATCGCGGGCCAGGGCACGGGTGACCTCGGCCCCGATCCCGGTGCGGCCCTCGGTCGCCTCCGGCAGGTGCCCGGCGACCAGCCGGCGCAGGCCCTCGGCGCCGTCGGCCTGGCGCGCCAGCGCCGCGGCGTCCTCGAGGCCCTCCTCGAAGATCACGTTGAGCAGCGAGAGCAGCCACCAGGCGTCGGCGTCGGGGGTGATCGCCAGGTGCTCGAAGGCCCGTGCGGTTTCCGACCGGCGCGGGTCGACGACCACGACCCGCCCGCCGCGGGCGGGGATCGCCCGCAGCAGGTCCTTGACCCGGGGAGCGCTCATCACGCTGCCGTGCGAGACTAGCGGGTTGGCGCCGACGATCAGCAGCAGCTCGGTGCGGGCGAGGTCGGGGATCGGTACCTGGAGCGGGGAGCCGTAGAGCATCTGGCTGGCTGCGAAGCGGTTGCTGACGTCCTGTGATGCGGCGCTGTAGTAGTGGGGTGATCCGAGCGCGTCGGTGAAGCCCTTCGACCAGAGCGGATGGGAGTAGGAGAAGGCTCCCGG
>JBBRHQ010000133.1:0-8142 GCA_038222365.1 Solirubrobacterales bacterium | reverse complement strand
CTGATCAAGAGCCTGCTGCAGCTGCAGGGGACGATGGCGCCGCACCAGATCATCTCCCTCGAGGATCTGCCCGGCACCCAGAGCTTCGCCCTCCCCGACCACTACGACCACGTCCACGTCGGCTACTCCCCCGACTACGGGGCGACCACCGGGGCCGGCGGCTACAGGCAGACGCTGAAGCCCGAGCAGTGGAAGCGGCTGATCGAGCGGCTCGGCCAGATCCAGAACCCGCAGGTCGCGGCGACTCCGTCGGGCTACTCGCTGAAGCACGACAACGGGGGCTCCGGGGGCTCCTCGAAGAAGCGCGCCGGCGCCGGGCAGAAGAACCGCAAGCGCGGCGATTAGCCAGAATCGGCTCCTGTCTCCGTTCTTCGGATTCGTACAGTTCGACTATCCCGGCACGATCGGCCTGCCGGATGGTCGCTACCTGTCGCGGCGCCCCGAGGCGGAGAACGATTCGCAGGAGCGGGTGCTGGTGATCGCGACCGAGGGCGCCCCGCCCCCGGCGCGCCGGCGCCGGATGCGCGCCCGGGCGGTCGAGCCCGCGGCGGGGCCGGCGCCGCTGCCGCTTACCCGGGCGACCGCGATCCGGGCCCTGGAGCCCTTCGCGGAGGAGGCCGAGGCGGAACGCTGGCTCGGAGCCGCGACCGAGGCGCCGGAGAGCGCCGATCCCCTGATCGAGGAGGGGCTGGCGCTGCTCAACCGTGCCCTTCACGCCCACGCGGTCGCCTCCGGCGATCCGTATGAGCCCTCCCTGACAAGCGGGCGGGCGGCCGCGGTGCGGATCGGCTGGGGCAGCGGCGATCAGGTCGCCGAGGGAGAGTTCGCCACCGCCCGCGTGATCGACGTCGGCGGCGGCGAGCCGAAGCGGCGCCGGGGCGAGGACCTGCGCCCCCAGGAGCGGGTCGCCGCCGTGCTCGGCGGGCGGGAGGAGATCGACGCCTGCGAGACGGTGCTGCTGCGCGCCCGCGCCGATCTCGACACCGGCCGCACACGCGAGGCGGCGCTGCAGCTGCGGGTCGGCCTCGAGGCGCTGCTCGCCGAGCTGCGGGGCGCCGTCGAGAACCCCGGGCACGGAGAGGACATGGCGCTCCTCCTCGAGCGCCGCGGCGAAGCGGGCGAGGCCGCAAACGACGCGCTTCGCGGCGACCTCGACCCCACCGCCGCGGCGTCGGTGGCCGAGCTGCTGGGCGTCTGTGAGAGGGTGCTGCGCCGCCGCCGGGTGCTGCGCGGATGAGCGCCGAGATCCGCCACGGCGATGGAACCTTCACCGGCGCCGGAGGCCTCGAGATCTACTGGCAGTCCTGGCGCGCCGAGGTCCCCGTGAAGGCCGTCGTGGTGATCGCGCACGGTGCCGGCGAGCACGGCGGGCGCTACCACCACGTGGTCGAGCGGATCGTCCCCGCCGGCTACCCGGTCTTCGCCCACGACCATCGCGGTCACGGGCGTTCAGAGGGCAACCGCGCGGTGATCGACCGGATGCGAAATGCCACCGCAGACCTCGACACCTTCATCGGGCGCGCCCGCGAGGCAGAGCCGGCCGGTCCGCTGATCCTGCTCGGGCACAGCATGGGCGGCTGCATCTCGCTCGACTACGTCCTCGACAATCAGACCCGCCTCGACGCGATCGTCCTCTCGGCCCCGGCGGCGAAGCTCGAACAGGCCTCACCCTTGGTGCGGCTGACCAGCCGCATGCTCTCGGCGCTGACTCCGGGCCTCGGGGTTTTCGGAGTGGATCCGGAGCTGATATCCCGCGACCCGGCCGAGGTCGAGGCCTACCGCAGCGATCCGCTGGTCCACCACGGCAAGCTGCCGGCGCGGACGATCGCCGAGCTGGCCGCGGCGATCGAGAGCTTCGAAGCGCGGATGGGCAACCTCACCCTGCCGCTGCTCGGCATGCACGGCAGCGAGGACGGCCTCGCCCCCGTCGAGGCCAGCCGCATGGTCAACCGGCTGGCCGGCTCGGAGGAGAAGACGCTGAACATCTACGACGACCTCCGCCACGAGATCTTCAACGAGCTGCCCGCCGATCGCGAGCGCGTCCTCGACGATCTGCTCGCCTGGCTCGAGTCCCAGAGCGGCTGAGGGCCCCCGATAGTGAAGCGCCTCGCAAATGAAACTTGCGAGGCGCTCACAGGGGAGGAGAGATATCTATTTTTTTTGCGCGACTCCGTAGCTGTTGCGGTCCGGCCGGGGCCATTTGTCGGACCCTATGTGGGCCGGTCCGCTATCGGCTTCGCGCCCGGACCACACTACGGCGCCACGCGGCTCGCGACGAGCTGCGCCGCGGCAGGTGGGACCCAACCGGTTATCGCCGCCGAAACCAACGGTTAGCCGCGATTCGCGCCCTCGGCCTCGCCCCGGCGCAGGAAGGAGAGGAAGTCGCGGTCGGGGCGCGGCAGCGAGCTGGGGGTGCGGCAGACGACGACGAACTGGCGCGGAAAGCTGAGGCCCTCGATCGGCCGGCGGTGGAGACGGTCGCGGGCCTCGTCGAGGGCGAGCGCCGAGAGCAGGACCGGCTCGGTGCGCTCCAGCGCCTCGCGCTTGGCGACCGCGGTGCTGCCGACCTCGATCAGCGCCGGGGCAAGGTGAAGGCCGCGCTCGGCCAGCGCCGCCTCGACGCAGCGGCGGTCATGCGCCTCGGGGTCGCGGGTGATCAGCGGCGTGCTGAGCAGCAGCCGCTGCGGAATCTTCTTGCGCCGGTGCCAGGGGTGGCTCCCCGGCACGCCTACCACGACCTCGTCGTCGAGCAGGTGGAAGACCTCGAGGTCGTCATGGTCGGCCATGTTCGGGTCGGCGGCGGTGATCCCGATGTTGGCGCGGCCCTCGGCGACCATCCGCCGCACCGCCACCGAGTTGGCGATGGTCAGCTCGACCGGGGCGTGGCGGGCGCCGTCGGCGTGGTAGGTGACCAGCTCCCCGGGCAGGTGGAACTCGGCGATCGTGTGGCTGGCGGCAAGCCGGATCGGGTCCGGGTCGCTGCGGGCGCTGGCCAGCAGCCCCTCGACGATCTCCGCCTGGTCGAGCAATCGCCGCGCCTCGGGGTAGAGCCGGCGCCCGGCGGCGGTCAGGGTGACCCCGCTGGAGGAGCGCTCCAGCAGCTCCGTTCCGGCCATCGCCTCGAGCCCGCGCAGCCGCTTCGAGAGCGCCGGCTGGCTGATCTGCAGGCGGACCGCGGCCCGCCCCAGGGTGCCGAGGTCGGCGGCGGCGCAGAAGGCCCGCAGCTCGGGAATGTCGGGGGTGCGCACCAGGTGCTGCTCGGAGGCCATCTCCCTACTCCGCGAGCCCCAGCCGCTCCAGCACCGGGGCGTCCTCCAGCGACTCGCCCACGTGGTGGGCCTCGGGCAGCTCGACGCCGGGGACCGAGGGCACCCCGACCACGCTCAGCCCGGCGGCTCGGGCCGAGGTGACCCCGGTCGGCGAGTCCTCAAGCGCGACGACCCGCCGCCCCGGCTCGATCCCGAGCAGGCGGCAGGCCTCCAGGTAGGGCTCGGGGTCGGGCTTCGGCGCCGCCACCTCGTGGGCGCTGACCACCACCCCGAAGGCATCGGCCATCCCGGCGCCCTCCAGGGCCAGCTCGATGAAGGCGCGCGGCGAATTGGAGACCAGGGCGAGCGGGATGCCAGCGCGGCGCAGCTCGGCGACCAGCTCCCGCGCCCCGACCATCGCCTCGACGCCATTTCGAAGCTCCGCCATCACCAGCCCGTCGAGCTCGACCATGATCTCGGCGGCGCGGCCGGTCTCACGGAGGCGCTGCTCGAGGATCCCGGCGGCAACCTCGGCCGAGGTGCCGACCAGCTCCTGCTTGTGCTCGAGGGTGAACTCGAGCCCGCGGTGCTCGAACAGCTCCTGCTCGCCGCGGGTCCAGACCGACTCGGTGTCGAGCAGCAATCCGTCGTTGTCGAAGATCACAGCCTCCGGCGGAAGCGCCGCGACCGCGGCCAGCTCCCAGGTGCGAAACGAGTGCATCCGCGTCATCAGCCCGTTGCGGATCACGTAGTGCTGGCCGAAGGCCGTTTCGACCTCGATCCCGGCCCGGCCGACGCCGCTGAACAGGACCCGCAGCAGGACCTCGTCGGGGGCGGTCTCGGTGATCTCGTCGTAGCTGATGCTGAGCCGCTCCCAGGGGTCGTGGAAGGCGTGCCAGAAGTCGCGGACCTCCTCCCGCCCGCGGTAAGAGCTGTCGAGGCCGGGAAAGATTCCGGCGGTCCTCCACTCGACCTCGGGGTCGAGGGTCTCGAGAAAGGCCTCGCGGTCGCCGCGGTTCCACGCCTCGAAGGCCACGGTGAGGAAGCCCTCAGCCTCCCCCATCGCCGAATCCTTGGTGCTCGGATCCTCAGACACGCCGCGAGTATGCCCGACTACGCCGGGTGACTGCTTCCGTTAGGGTCGGCGTCGATGAGCGGACAGGCGTCCCTGGTCAGCGGCACCGACTTCGTCATGGTCCCCACCCAGGATTTCGATGGGGCGGTCGAGTTCTACGGGACCGTGCTCGGCCTGCCGAACTCTGCGCGCTACGGAGAGAGGCCCGGGGCCGAGTTCGAAACCGGGAACCTCACCCTGTCGGTGATGCAGTCCGATGCCTTCGGCATCGACTTCAAGCCGAATCCCAACCCGATCGCGCTGCATGTCGACGACGTCGGCGCGGCGCGGTCAGAGCTCGAGTCGAAGGGCGTCAGCTTCGTCGCCGAGACCCTCGACAGCGGCGTCTGCCACATGGCCTTCTTCCGGGATCCCGACGGCAACGCGCTGATGCTCCACCACCGCTACGCGCCGCGGAACACCGACGCCTGATCCCCCCTCAGCCGAGAGCTTCGAGGACCGCACCCAGCTCAGCGACCACGTCGCCGTCCAGCTTCACCTCGGCGACGCCGTCATAGGGCGTCGGGCCCTGGGTGACGATCGCCAGCCGGGCGCCGCCCTGAAGCGCCACCTGGGGCAGCCCGGCTGCGGGGTGAACCTCGAGTGACGACCCGACGCAGATCATCAGCTCCACCCTCCCGGCCAGCGTGGCCGCCTCGGCCATCGCAGCCTCCGGCAGCATCTCGCCGAACAACACCACGTCGGGCTTGACCAGCCCGGCGCAGACCCGGCACTCGGCGACCCCGTCGGTGTCGAACAGCGCCTCGACCTCCTCCAGCCGGTAGGTGGAGCCGCAGAAGGTGCAGGAGGAGGTCTCGATCGAGCCGTGCAGCTCGATCACCCGCTGCGAACCGGCGGCGCGGTGGAGGCGGTCGATGTTCTGGGTGATCACACCCTCCAGCAGGCCGCGGCGCTCCAGCTCGGCCAGCGCCGCGTGGGCGGGGTTCGGCCGTTTCTCTCCCAGGGTCTCGAAGCGCGGCCGGTAGAAGCTCCAGAAGCGCGCCGGGTCGCGGCGGAAGGCGTCGATGTGGGCGACCTCCATCGGGTCGACGTTCTCCCAGATGCCGGTGCCGGGGCTGCGGAAGTCGGGGATCCCGGAGGGCACCGAGATTCCGGCGCCGCTCAGGGCGACGGTGCAGCGCGAGCCCTCGATCAGCTCGGCGAGCCGGCCCGGCCCGGTCGAGACCTGCGGTTCTTCCCTGACGCCCACCCGCGGATCATGCCGCACCCGACCAAGCAGGCGTCCGCCGCCCCCGGGTGTAGCTTTGGCGCCATCAACCGGGCAGGTCAAAAGATCGGCGGACGGCGGGCCGCGGGCGTCCTGGTGATCGCCTCTCTGGTTCTCGCCCTCGGCACGGCGTTCCCGAGCCTCGCCTCGGCCGGCCGCATCCTCTACGCCAACCCGAGCCTGCGCTCGATCGTTTCGATCAGCCCGAACGGCGGTGACCATCGCGTCCTCTACCACGTCGGGTTCCCGGCCAGGGTCTCCTCGCCCTCGGCCAGCAAGAACGGCCACCGGATCGCCTTCCTCTACAGCGTCAACTCCAACCACGGCGGCCCCAACCCGCCCCGAACCGTCGACAAGCTCTTCATCGCCCGCCGCGACGGCAGCCACCGTCGCCTGGTGCGGAAGTTCGTCAACCTCGACGTCGAGTCGCTGGCGATCTCCCCCAGCGGGCGCCGCCTCGTCTTCAGCAGACAGCGAACCGTCGCCAACAGCACCCAGCACGTCTATACGGTTCGGGCGAGCGGGCACGGCCTGCGCCTGGTAACCACCGGCTCGAGCGCCGACACCGATCCGCAGTTCTCTCCCAGCGGCCGGAAGATCGTCTTCACCAAGGAGGCCGGCGGGCGCGACCACACCGGGATCGCCACGGTCCGGTTCACCGGAGGGCCGGGCCATCTGATCTACCGCTCCGGCAGCGCCTCGGAGCCGAGCTACTCCCCCGACGGTCAGCGGATCGCCTTCGTCAGGGCCCGCCCCGGGGTCCTCTACCACGCCTGGCTGATGCGCTCCAACGGGCGGCGCGCGCAGCCGCTGGTCCGCAACGGCTCGCAGCAGTTCAACCCCTGCTTCTCACCCAGCGGGCGCAGCCTCGTCTACGAGCAGGAGAGCCTCTCGCCGGTCCGCTTCACTCTTCATACGGTGCGCCGAAACGGCAGCCACCGGAAGCTGCTGCGCCACGGCGGCTACGACCCGGTCTGGGTCCGCTGAGGCTTAGATCACGGCATTGACCTCGGCCCGGTCGCGGCATAGGCTCGCCCCAATCCACCGGAAGGAGCGTCAATGGCTGACGCAGCGCTGTTCATCGGCTGGGGTCAGGTAGTCCGCGGCCGCGAGAAGAAGGCGGTCGAGGTGTTCAACGAGAGCGTCGAGTACTGGGGCAGCCTCCAGAGCGACGGCAAGATCGAGGACTTCGAGGTGGTCCTGCTGACGCCCCACGGAGGCGACCTCGACGGCTTCGCGCTGCTGCGCGGCAGCCGTGAGCAGATCGCCGCTATGCACAACGACGACGAGTTCGAGCGGCGCACCGCCCGCGCCGATCTGATCGTCGAGAAGCAGGGTGTCGTCGACGCTGCGATCGGCGACGGCATCGCCCGCGGAATGGGGATCTATCAGGAGGAGGTCGGCAAGATCGGCTGAGCCCAGGAGGCGCCCCTGCGGCCCCTACTTGCCGCCCCACTTCGGGGTGCGCTTGCCGAGGAAGGCGGAGATCCCCTCGCGGGCATCCTCGGACGCAAACGCGGTGGCGAAGCCCTGCTTCTCGGCCTCGATCCCCTCGTCGATGTCGGCCCGCCCCGAGACCAGCTTGATCTGCTCGACCGCCAGCGGCGCCTGAGCAGCGAGGCGCCGGCCCCAGGCGAGCGCCGTGTCGAACAGCTCGTGGTCGGGGACGACCGCGTTGACGAGGCCGGACTCGAGCGCGTCGTCGGCGGAGATCGCGTCGCCGATCAGGTTCATCTCCAGCGCCTTGTTGTGGCCGACCAGCGCCGGCAGGCGCTGGGTGCCGCCGAAGCCGGGGATGATCCCCAGCTTGACCTCGGGCTGGCCAAAGGTCGCCGCCTCAGCGGCGAGGCGGACGTCGCAGGCCATCGAGACCTCGCAGCCGCCGCCGAAGGCGAGCGCGTTGACGGCGGCGATCGTCGCCACCCGCGCCTGACCGAACTCGCGCAGCAGGCCGTGCCCCGAGTCGATCAGCTCGCGCCCCTGCGCCTCGTCGGTCATCGAGGTGAAGGCCTTGATGTCGGCCCCGGCGCTGAACACCAGCGGGATCGAGGAGGCGATCACCATCGCCCCGATCCCGGGGTCGGCCTTGACCTTCTTCCAGACCTCGCCAAGGTCCTTGATCACCTGCGGGGAGACCGCGTTCATCGGCGGGTTGACCAGCCAGGCGACGGCGACCGAGCCGCGCGTCTCCAGCTTCACCTTCTCGGGCTGGTCGCCCTCGTCGGGCTGCGGGTAGGGGTAGAAGCCCTGACCGGACTTCAGCCCCAGCCGGCCCTGGGCGACCAGCCGTCGCAGGGTGACCGGCGCGGCGAAGCGCTCGCCGTGGGACTCCTCGAGCGCCTCGATCCGCTCCAGCATCGTGTCGAGGCCCTCGAGGTCGGCCTTCCAGAAGGGCGGGAAGAGGCCGCGGCGCGGGTCCATCCCGGCGCCGGCCATCATCCCGAGGTCGATGTCGCGGACGCTGGCGACGCCCTCCTCGAGCAGCAGGCAGGCCTCGATCAGCGCCTTGCAGGCGAACAGCTCGGCCAGCTCCTCGCCGTTCGGCTCCGCAT
>JBBRHQ010000132.1:0-8226 GCA_038222365.1 Solirubrobacterales bacterium | reverse complement strand
GAGGGGAAGGATGAGCAGGATGAGAATTAGGCCTTTCCACCGCCCCGCGTGCCGAGCCGTGTAGTAGGCGACGGGATACCCGATCAGCAGGCAGAGGGCCAGGGAGATGAGGACGTAGACGAACGTCCTGACCTCGACGTCGAACCAAATTCCTCCAGGGGCGAGCCGACCGAAAACCTCGGTGAGCCAACCCACGTTCCATTCGAGCGGGTTCCAGGTGGGGACCGGTTGGAAGAGGATCGGGTCGACCGTTCCAAACGCGACCCCAAGGACCGCATAGAACGGAACGATGAAGAGGAGAACTAGCCAGACAACGCCCGGGAGCGCAAGAGCGGGCCACAACCAGCGCCGGTACACGATGCCCTAACCGTGGCGCCCTGGACCCGTCAACTCCCGCCTCCGGCGAGGAAGTCCGAGTAGCCGTTCTCCCACAGCTGCTGTCCCTTAGAGGTGAGCGTCCCGTACTGCAGCGAGTCGGGCCCGAGATCATCGTTCGTCAGAACGCTGTTCTCCAGGTTCTTGGGCACGACTCCCTTCCGCACCAGGGTACCCGGGTCGATTTCGTTCAGGGGGGGCTGATACCCGTTGAAGTCGACGAAGTTCTCATAGGCGACGCCGTTGTCGAGGAGGTAGTTGAGGAAGAGATGCGAGAGCACCGGCTTCTTCGTGGTCGAGCAAATCGCGAAGCAGTCGTTCTGGATCGGCACCTTGCCCTTGGGTGGCTTCCAGAAGGCGAGGGCGCTCGCTGGCGTTCCCTTCGGAAGGTAGTAGATGTAGCCCGCGATCATGTCCCCCGACCACGCTTGGTGGAGCCAACTCGACCCCTCCGGGACTGTCTGGTACTGGAGGTCGTCCACCTTGATGTTGCAGATGCCGTAGAGCTGCTTGAGGTCGGACACTGCCTGATTCACGAGCGCGGGATCCTCGGTGTTGATGTCCGTGATCCCCTTGCGCAGGAGCGCCATGCCGATCGTCTCCCGGTTCTCGGAGAGGAGCCCCACCTTGCCCTTGTACGCCTGAGACTCCCAGAGGATGTCCCACGGCTGGTTCATGCCAGCGATGTCCTTCTTGATCTTGTCCGCCCGCCAGGCGATGCCGGTGGCGTAGACGGTGTAGGGAACGGTGTAGCGCGACTCGCCGTCGTAGAACGGGTCGACGAGCTGCGGCCAGACGTTCTTCTGGAGGTTCGGGATGTAGTCGAGGTTGAGCGGCTTGATCAGCTTGCCGGCAACGCCGATATCGAGCGTGTCCGGCGTGATCTCCATCACGTCGGGCCTGACCGCTCCGGAGGCAAGCCGCTGGATTCCGGAGTTGACGTTGTCGAACGGCGTGTACTGGACGTCGACGCCGTACTTGGCCCCGAACTCCGTGAGGAGCTTCTTGTAGAGGTAGGAGGGATAGTTGAAGACGGTGAACGTCCCGCCTGTCTCCGGCGCGAGCCCCGACTTGATGGGATCCTCCCAACGCGGCAGGGTCACGCGCATATCGGGCCTCGCGAGCGGCAGGCCTCCCGGCCCGAGTAGTTTGCCGCCCGTGCCGGTGCTCCCGGCGACGCTGGTCGAGTTGCCGCAGGCGGCGAGCAGAGGGCCAGCACCGGAGAGGGCCGCGGCGGCACCTGCGCTTCGTAGCAAGAAACTGCGCCTGCTCAGGGAGTTCGGCCGTTCCTTCGGGTGGTGCGTCATTCGAGTTCCCTCCTGAGTTCGGTGTCCGCGAGGTGGGGCACGGTCTCACGGACAGCGTATTTTGCTGCTCCCGATCCATCTCCCGCCACGGTCTCATAGGCCGCCGCCCCCAAGTCACGGTCGAGGAGCGATTCGGCCATCTCGAGCGCACAGCGAAGAATCCGGTCGCGACCTACATCAGGGTCATTCAGCGTCGCCTGAACGGCGAGGCCGTCGAGTAGCGACCTGAGCCGCAGAGCCATCGCGTCGGCATCGGCGTCACCGAACTCACCCGCCCCCTGCCCGGCTCGGATCACGGCGGCGATCTCCTCGCGCCAGCGGTTGTCCAGTCGCTGACGAGCTTGTCGCGACGCACGATCACGAAGAGCGTGGGCCCAAGCCCGATCCACGGGGTCCATTCGGGAACATCCGGTTCATGCCGTGAGAGTCCGTCGGATGCTGGCGGTCTCCGGTCTCGCCGTCGGCGCCTCCGCTCATTCCTTTCGCTCGATCCACCCGAATCCCACCAGTGCCGAACTAGACTATCCGCCCGCCACGCTCCAGATCAAGGCGGCGCGTCAGGTTCGGGCCGATCGCGCGGGTCGTCGTCGCTCGGGGGGTCGGAGGGGCTTGCGGCCGGGCTACTGGCGGGCCAGGGCGATCCCCGTGACGATCTCGCGGACGATCCGCTCTGCCACCAGCGCGGTGATGTCGGCAGAGCCGACCGCGGTCGGAATCACCTCGACCACCTCCGCCCCGACCAGCTCGGTGCGGGCGGCGATCTGGCGGGCGGCCCAGAGCAGGTCGGCGCTGGTCATCCCCCCGGGCTCCGGGGTGCCGGTACCGGGCGCGTAGACCGGGTCGAGGACGTCGACGTCGATCGAGAGGAAGAGCGGGCCGCTGCCCACCGCGGCGATCGCCAGGTCGACGACCTCGGCGACGCCGAGGTCGCGCAGATCGTGCATGAAGAAGCTGGTGATGCCCCGCTCCGCCTGCCAGCCGAACTCCTTCTCTCCCGGCCAGTAGCCCCGCAGGCCGATCTGGACATAGCGGCTCGGGTTCAGCGCCCCCTGCTCGACCAGCCGGAACATCGGGGTCCCGTGGGAGACCTCGACCCCGAAGACCTCCTCGCCGGTGTCGGTGTGGGTGTCGAAATGGATCAGTCCGACCGCCCCGTGGCGCCCGGCGCAGGCTCGGATGTCCGGCTCGGCGATGCCGTGATCGCCGCCGAGGACGATCGGGATCGCCCCCGCCTCGAGCGCTTCGGTGACGGTTGCCTCGATCGCCTCGTGGGTGCGGGCCGGGTCCGCCGGCAGCACCGGCGCGTCGCCGTAGTCGATCACCCGCAGCTCGGCGAAGCCGTCGACCTTCGCCTCCAGGTGGGGCCCGGGCGGGCAGCTCGCGGCGCGGATCGCCCTGGGGCCGAAGCGGGCGCCGGGGCGGTCGGAGACGAGGTCGTCGGTCGGGGCGCCGACGATCGCCACGTCGGCGCCGGCGAGCTCGGCCGGATCCTCGGTGTAGGGCATGCCGCTGAAGCTCGGCAGCCCCGCGTAGTCGGGCTTCTCCCCGTATCGCCGCCAGCGCTCGAGGGGGTCGATCACGGCAAGGATCCTAAGGGGGAGAGCCCATCGGGCCGATTCCCTAGTCTCGCCACGTGACCCAAGGAGAGCCCGACCCCAATCAGGCTGAGGCGCAGCTGGCCCTGCAGGGGCTCGCCGGTGTCGAGGGGGAGGAGGCCGAGGCGCCCCTGCGGCCCTATCACGGTCCCCCTGAGCCCGACTCGCTCCTCGCCCATCTCGGCCACTCCGAGTTCCGCCCCGGCCAGCGTCAGGCAGTCGAGGCCGGGCTGGCCGGGCGTGACTCGCTGATCGTCATGCCCACCGGCGGAGGGAAGAGCCTCTGCTACCAGCTTCCGGGGCTCGCCGGCGGGGATTTGACGATCGTCGTCAGCCCGCTGATCGCCCTGATGGCCGACCAGTGGCGCCGGCTGGCGAGCGCGGGGCACCCGGCGGTGATGATCGCCTCGGGGCTGGGTGAAGGGCAGGCGCGCAGGGCGATGGCGTGGATCCGTGGCGGGCAGGCCCGGATCGTCTACTGCTCCCCGGAGCGGTTCGGCTCGCCGGCCTTCCTCGACGCCGTCTCCAGCCGCCGGGTCGATCTGATGGCGGTCGACGAGGCCCACTGCCTCTCGGAGTGGGGGCACGACTTCCGCCCCGACTACCTGCGCCTGCCGAAGGCGCTGGAGCGGCTCGGCCGCCCCGCGGTGATGGCCTGTACGGCAACCGCGACCGAGGAGGTCGCGGCCGAGGTCGTCGAGCGGCTCGGCCTCCGCGACCCGCTGATGGTCCGCTCCGGCTTCGATCGCCCCAACCTCTCCTTCGACATCGTCCGTCTCGAGGGCAAGGGCTCGAAGGCGCGCAAGCAGCGGCTGCTCGAGATCGGCCTGGCCGACGCCGCCAACCGCCCGGCGATCGTCTACTGCGGCACCCGGCGCGACACCGATGCGGTCTGCGACTCGCTGCGCTCCACCGGGCTGGAGTGCGTCGCCTACCACGCCGGGATGGCCCCGGACGAGCGCGCCTCCGCCCAGCACCGCTTCATGACCGGGGATGCCGAGGTGATCGCGGCGACCAACGCCTTCGGCATGGGGGTCGACAAGGCCAACGTGCGATCCGTCTGGCACTGGGCGATACCGACCAGCGTCGAGGCCTACTACCAGGAAGCGGGGCGCGCCGGACGCGACGGCGAGCCCTCCCGCGCCGTGCTGTTGGCGATGCGCTCCGACCTCGGCCGGCTGGTGCGCTTCATCGAGCAGCGAAGCGTCGAGCCCGCGGAGGTCACCGCCTACTTCGAACGATTGCGCCGGGCCGCGGACTCCGACGGCGCGCTGCGCATCGAGAACCCCCGATTCGAGGAGGAGCGGATTCCGCTGGCGATAGCCGAGCGCACCGGGGCGCTGCGGATCGAGCCGGCGGGCGGGGGGCGGCTGCTGGTCGAGATCGACGGTCCGCTGGACCTCGGGAGGGCGACGGCTGCCTGCCGCGAGGCCCGCGACCGCAGCTGGCGCGGCTACCGTGCGGTGGACGCCTTCAGCTTCTCGGAGAGCTGCCGGCGCCGGGCCCTCCTCGACCACTTCGGCGACGGTGCCGCCGGTCGTCCGGAGGGCCGTTGCTGCGACTTCTGCGATCCCGCCGAATGGCTCCCCGACCCGGCGCAGATCACCGTGGCGCGGCCCCCGAAGCAGCGGCGCGGCGCCGGCCCCGATCCCTCGCCGGAGCTTTGCGCGGCGGATGCGGAGCTGTTCGAGGCGCTGCGTGCTTGGAGGATGAAGGCCGCGGGCGGCAAGCCCGCCTATACCGTCGCCCACGACCGCACCCTGGAGGCGATCGCCGCGGGCCGGCCGGCAGGGGCCGAGCAGCTGGAAGGGATCCGCGGGATCGGACCGAGCTTCATCCGCAAGCACGCCGGCGAGGTGCTAACGATCGTCGCCGATGCCCGGCCGGCGCAGAGGCCCGCCGCCTGAGCGCCGCCCGGCTCAGCCGGGCCGCAGGGCGACGACCGCCCAGGGCACGATCGAGCGCTCGCTGACCAGGCCCGCCGCGACGTAGGGGTCGGCGGCGACGAACCCGCCAACCGTCTCCTCGTCGCAGTCGAAGCCGAAGAGGGCCTCGTGTGGCGGGTCGCCGAGCGCGCCTGCGATCACCAGCTTCCCCTCCTCGGTCCAGCGGCGAACCAGCTCGAGATGGGCATCGCGGTGAGGAGCCCGCCGCTCGAGGATGTCCAGGACGTAGGAGTAGCGAAGGGCGAGCAGGCGGAGCGGGTCGCTCATCCGAGGAAGCGCAGCCTCGCCCTCTGCCTCGACCCGTCCTCCGAGATCCGGCGGATGAGCATGGACCCCCGGGCGCCGCGGAATTTGCCGGTGCCGCCGACGATCGACGCGACGTTGGTCTGCCGGTCGATGCGGATCGAGCCGGCCACCTGCACCCTGCCCCTTCCCTTCCAGATCATCGTCACGTTGCACTGCCCGCCGAGCGGCGAGGTGCTGATGCAGGCGCTCGAGAAGCTGCCGACGGCGACGCCGCCCTGCCTCAGCTGCCCGGTGCCGCCGAAGAGGACGCCACCGTTCGACCCCCCGCTGGTGGAGAAGCCGCTGGTCGAGACCATCACCACGGTCCTGACCACCTCCCGCGGCTTCCCGGCGGCGGGGGCGAATGCCGGCGCGGCGAGGGCGATCACGGCGGTGGCTGTGGCGGCGAGTCTCTTCACTTCTACTCCCTGGGTCGGGATCGAATCGATCGTCTCTTTTCCCCGCGGGGCCGCCGCCTCCTGCCGCGGCTGTCCGGCCGGCGAGTTCTGCAATGCTCGGCCGATGGACCTGCTGGTCAAGCGCGACGACCTGCACCGTTGCCGGGTCGTCGATCCGCCGCAAGCCGATCCGGGCCCTGGGGAGGCACTGCTCTCGATCGACTCCTTCGGCCTGACCTCGAACAACGTCACCTATGCGGTGATGGGCGAGGCGATGTCCTACTGGGACTTCTTCGCCGCAGAGGAGGGCTGGGGCCGCATTCCCGTCTGGGGCTTTGCGACCGTCGCCTCGTCCGCCCACGAGGACCTCCCCGAGGGAACCCGCGTATACGGCTACCTGCCGATGTCAAGCAGCCTGCTGCTCACCCCGGAGGGGGTCGGCGAGCGGGGCTTCGTCGATGCCTCACCGCACCGCGCCTCCCTGCCCTCCACCTACAACGCCTACAGCGCGGTGGCGACCGATCCCCTCTATGACCCCGAGCACGAGGCCGAGCAGATGCTCCTCCGCCCCCTGTTCGCGACCTCCTTCCTGATCGACGACTTCCTCGCCGAGGAGGGTCTGCTGGAAGCGGGGAGGGTGATCCTCGCCAGCGCCTCCAGCAAGACCGCCCTGAGCACCGCCTTCCTCCTCTCCCGGCGTCCCGGGGTACAGGTCGTCGGCCTCACCTCCCCCGGCAACCTCGGCTTCGTCGAGGGTCTCGGCGTCTATGACCAAGCCGTCACCTACGAGGCGATCGAGACGCTGTCGCGCGACGGCGCCGTCTACGTCGACATGTCGGGAGACGCCGCGGTCCGTGGCGCAGTCCATCGCCATCTCGGCGGCTCGCTCGCCCACAGCGCGATCGTCGGCGTCACCCACTGGGAGCGGGCCGGGGTCGATCCCGGCGAGGTGCCCGGGCCGGAGCCGGCCCTCTTCTTCGCCCCCGACCGGGCGCGCAAGCGGAGCTCCGAGTGGGGCGCCGATGGGCTCGAGGCTCGTATCGCGGAGGCCTGGCGCAGCTTCTTGGAGTGGACGGAGGGCTGGCTGGCAACCTCCCACGAGAGCGGCTTCGAGGCGATCGAGCGAACCTACCTCGAGCTGCTCGACGGGCGGATCGACCCCGCCCGCGGGCACCTGCTCTCGCCTCGATGAGTGGCCCGAGCGCCTATGTCATCGACGCAATCCGGACGCCGTTCGGCCGCTACGGAGGCGGCCTGGCGGCGGTCCGGCCGGACGACCTCGCCGCCCACGCGCTGAGTGGGCTGCTCGAGCGCTCGGCGGACCTCGACCCGGCCGAGATCGACGACGTCCTCTTCGGTGACGCAAACGCCGCCGGGGAGGACAACCGGAACGTCGCCCGCATGGCGGTGCTGCTCTCGGACCTGCCGACCAGCGTCCCCGGGACCACGGTCAACCGCCTCTGCGGCTCCGGCCTGGAGGCGGCGATCAGCGCCAGCCGCGCGATCGAGACCGGCGACGCGTCGCTGATCGTCGCCGGGGGAGTCGAGTCGATGAGCCGCGCTCCCTGGGTGCTGCTGAAGCCCGAGCGGGGCTTTCCGAGGGCGCACGAGGAGCTTTACTCGACCACCCTCGGCTGGCGCATGGTCAACCCGCGGATGCCCGAGCGATGGACGATCTCACTCGGGGAGAGCGCCGAGCACCTCGCCGATCTGCACTCGATCTCGCGCGCGGCCCAGGACGAATTCGCGCTGCGCAGCCACCGACTGGCCGCCACGGCCTGGGAGGAGGGGCGCTACGAAGATCAGATCGTCGGGGTCCCCGGGGTCGAGCTGGAGCGCGACGAGAGCATCCGGCCGCAGACCACGATCGAGGCCCTCTCGAAGCTGCGACCGGTCTTCCGCGAGAACGGGACCGTGACCGCCGGCAACGCGTCGCCGCTGAACGATGGAGCCGCGGCGATCCTAATCGGGGACGAGCGGGCGGCCACGAGGATCGGCCGGGAGCCGCTCGCCAGGATCGCCTCCCGTGCCGCGGCGGGCGTCGATCCCGACGTCTTCGGGATCGGGCCGGTCCAGGCGGCTGAGGACGCCCTCAAACGCGCCGGAATCGGCTGGGAGGACCTGGTCGCGGTGGAGCTGAACGAGGCCTTCGCCAGCCAGTCGCTCGCCTGCCTCGCCGGCTGGCCCGAGCTCGACCCGGAGAAGCTCAACCCCAACGGTGGGGCGATTGCGATCGGGCACCCGCTGGGTGCCTCGGGGGTCCGCATCCTCGGCACCCTCGCCCACGAGCTGCGCCGCCGGGGCGGCGGCTGGGGCCTGG
>JBBRHQ010000131.1:0-8252 GCA_038222365.1 Solirubrobacterales bacterium | reverse complement strand
ACTCCGGCGGCGAGCTGGCCTTGATCGACGTCCGCGAGCCCCACGAGCACCAAGAGGCCCATCTCCGCGACGACGTGCTGGTCCCACAGGCGGAGCTCTCCGCCCGGATCGACGAGGTCGCCCCCGACTCCGCCCAGCGAGTGCTGCTCTACTGCCGCTCCGGCAACCGCTCCGCCCGGGCGGCGCTCGAGCTTGCCTCCGAGCTGGGCTACGAGAACGTCGCCTCGATCTCCGGCGGGATCCTCGAATGGCAGGGGCAGGGGCTCCCGGTGGTCGAGCCCGAGGGGCTCAACCGCGAGCAGAGGATGCGCTACTCGCGCCACACCCTTCTCCCCGAGGTCGGCGTCGAGGGTCAGGTGAAGATGCTCAACTCGAAGGTCCTTTTGATCGGCGCCGGCGGCCTCGGTTCTCCCACCGCGCTCTACCTGGCGGCGGCCGGGATCGGCACCCTGGGGATCATCGACGACGACGTCGTCGAGGAGTCCAATCTGCAGCGCCAGGTGATCCACACCACCGAGCGGGTCGGGATGCCGAAGACCGAATCGGCCCGGATCCAGATCGAGGCGCTCAACCCCGACGTCGAGGTGGTCGAGTACCGCGAGCGGATCAGCGCCGAGAACGTCCTCGAGGTGATCTCCGACTACGACGTGATCGTCGACGGAGTCGACAACTTTCCCACCCGCTACCTGCTCAACGACGCCTCGGTGCGGCTGCGCAAGCCGGTGGTCTCGGCCTCGATCCTCGCCTTCGACGGGCAGATCTCCACCTTCGTCCCGTTCGAGGGCCCCTGCTATCGCTGCCTCTACCCCACCCCGCCGCCGCCCGAGCTGGCGCCGAGCTGCGGCGCCGCCGGCGTGCTCGGGGTGATGGCCGGGATCATGGGGCTGCTCCAGGCAAACGAGGTGATCAAGCTGACCGCGGGGATCGGCGAGCCGCTGATCGGGCGCCTGCTGCTCTACGAGTCGCTCGGCACCCGCTTCACCGAGCTCAAGGTGCGGCGCGATCCGGACTGCCCGATCTGCGGCGAGAACGCGCCTCAGATCCCCGAGTCGGAGATCGGCAAGTTCCCCGACTACGAATTGTTTTGCGCAGGCTGAGACAGCGCCAGTCCGGCGCATCTCACTAGGGTTCGCCCAGATGTCGACGATCAGGATCCCACCTGTTCTGCGCGCCCAAACCGGCGGCGCTTCGGAGGTCAGCGCCGATGGCGGCACCGTCGGCGAGGCGCTGCGGGCGCTGACCGTGGATCACCCCGAAACCGAGAGCCAGCTGTTCGGCGCGGAGGGCGAGCTCAACCGCTACGTCAACGTCTATCTCAACGACGAGGACGTCCGCGTGCTCGACGGCCTCCAGACGCCCCTCTCCGAGGACGACGTGATCGTGCTCCTGCCGGCGATGGCCGGTGGAGGCGGCGGGGACTGACGGCAAGCTCGGCTGCCGGCCTCAAGCCGGCTCGGAAGCGCGGAGCGCCAGTCGATCCCCGCCGGCGCCGATCCGGCGCAGCAGCGAGGCCATCCCCAGCTCCTCTGCGGTGCGGCCGGCCTCGGCCAGCAGCTCGCCGGCCCGCTCCGAGTCGCCCGCCTGCGCCCGTGCCGCCAGCGCGCCGGCCAGCTCGAAGCGCGACCGGGCCAGCCAGGGAAGCGCGCCCGCCCGCTCGTTTACGGCGACCGCCTCGCTCAGCCGCTCCACGGCCTCCACCTCGCGCCCCAGGAGGGCGGCGAGCACCCCGAGATGCTGTGAGGCGGGCCCGAGGTAGGCGGCCCCGGCCCCGCCGACCAGGATGGCGCCGGCGTATGGCTCGAGCTCTCGGTGAAGCACGGCAGCCCGCTCGCGATCTCCGAGCGAGGCCACCGCGATGGCCGCGATTGCCGCCGCGGCAGGGGAGGCGGAGACCGCGTCGATCTCCTCCCGTGCCTCCGCGACCCTTCCCGATTCGCTCAGCAGCAGAGCGAGGAAGGCGCGCCAGACCGGGCCCTGGCCGCGCCGGCCGATCAGGTCCCGCAGCAGGTCCTCCGTCTCCCCCAGCCTCCCCTGCTCCCAGCGCAGCATCGCCAGCTCGTAGCTCGTGTAGGTGAGGGCGTCGGGCACCTCGGACCAGGCACCCAGTTCGAGTACCTCCGCGGTGAGCCGCTCCGCGTCCGCGAACTGCCCCTCCATCAGCGAGCGCGTGGTCATCACGGCGCGACTCTGCAGGCGCCCCGGGGACTGCTTCATCCGCTCGGCGATCCTCGCGTGCTCGGCGATCGCGACGTCGAGATCGGCGAACTCGCCCGACTCCAGCGCCGCCAGCGCCAGCACGAACCGCGCCGGGATCTCGACGTCGGGGTCGCGGAGGCCGGGGATGATCTCGCCCAGCCGGCTCGAGACGGCACCGCGCTGGCCGCCGCCGGCAGGATCGATCCCCGCATTCCAGCGAGCCACCAGCGCGAGGGCGAGCGTGTCGGGGTCGCCGCTTCGCTCGGCCAGCTCCAGGGCCTCGGTCGCCTGGCGCTCGGCGCGGGCGCCCTCGCCCTCGGCGCGGGCGATCTGCGCGAGGCGGATCGTGAGCCGGGCGCGAAGTGCCGCAGCCGGCGGAGACGCATCCAGCGCCGCCTTCAGCAGATCCGCCGCGTCGGCCCGCCGGCCGCCCGGCTCCGAGCCGAAGCCGCAGAACCCTAGAGCGGCTCGGGCGAGCGCCTCCGGATCGTCGATCGAGCGGGCAATCCGGGCGGCGGACGCGAAGGTCTCGCGCGAGGACTCGACCTCTCCCCCGCGCCACTCGGCCTCCCCCAGAGCGAGCAGCAGCTCGAGACGCAGCTTCGGGTCAGCGTTCCCCGAGGCATCGAGAGCAGCGAGCGCCTCGGTGTAGTGCTCGATCGCCTTGCCGAAGGAGAGCGCCCCGAGCGCGCCGGCCCCGGCGCGGACCCCGTACTCGAGGGCCTTTGCGGCGACCGTCGGCCCAGCGCCGGCGTAGTGGCGCGCCAGCTCGGAGACGTGCCTGGGGTCGCTCCCATGCTGCCCCTCGAGAACCTCAGCGAGGCGCCGGTGGAGCGCCGCCCTGCGAGCGCGCGAGACGCTCGCATAGACGGCCTGGCGAAACAGCGCATGGGAGAACCCGTATCGCTCCAGAGTCCCAGGGACGTCGGCCAGCAGACCCGCGGCTACCGCTGTCTCGAGCGAGGCAATCACGTCCTCGCCCGGCATCTCGGAAACCTCGGTCACCAGATCGGCGCCGAACTCGCTGCCGATCACCGCAGCGACCTCGAGGACGCTGATCGTGGCCCCGCCAAGCTCGCCTACGCGGTGGCTGATCGCCTCGCGGACCAGCTCCGGAACGCCGGCCGCGTAAACCGCTCCCGGACGGCGGCCGATCCCGCCTGTCTCGCCCGAGGCGGAGATGTGGTTGACCAGCGCCTCGACCAGGAACGGATTGCCCCCGGTCTCAGCCCCGATCGCCTCGGCGAGGCCCGCTTCGGGGGTCGAGCCGAGGATCGCGACGATCATCTCCCGCACCTCCTCGGCACCCAGGCCGGAGAGGTGCTGGCGTTCAAAGAGCCCCTCCCGCCCGAGGTCTGCGAGCGTCTCGGCCAGGCCCTCGCTGGGCTCCGTCTCGCGGTAGGCGGCGAGGACCATCAGCGCGGTGCGATGGGGCGAGCGGGCAATCTGCCGGAGCATCATCAGCGACCCGGGGTCCGCCCAGTGGACGTCGTCGAGCACCAGTAGCAGCGGTCGTCGCGCGCTGAGCGCGGCCAGGCACCCGTTGACCGCCTCGAAGAGCCGATCCCGATCCGGCTCGGAATCGACCGACGGCGCCCCCGTGACCCGCACCGAGACCTCCGGGATGAGGCTGGCCAGCGCTACGGCATGCGGTCCGAGGTCGCGCTCCACCTCGGCGCCCGGCGAGTTCAGCACCCAGTGGCGGAGGGCCTCGACGAAGGGCTGAAAGGGGGTGCTCGCCTGCTCGTCGGCGCGACCGTAGAGGACCCCGCCCCCGCCGTCGTGGACGCGGACGGCGAACTCGGTCGCCAACCGGGTCTTGCCGACCCCGGGATCGCCGCCGAGGAAGACGAAGTTACGGATGCCATCGACACGGGCCTCGCTCCACAGCCCGTCGAGGCGCTCCAGCTCGGCGCTGCGGCCGATGAACGGGCTGCGCCGCCGTGGCGCCAGCCAGGTCGGCAGGGGCAGCTGGCTCGATTCCTCGGCGCCGGGCTCCGCTCGGACATCCCCGGGCAGTCCGCCGGCGGTCTCGGGATCGAGCGCCTCGCTTCCGCCGAGCAGCTTGCGGTGCAGCGCCTGGGCGTCTGTTCCCGGAGCGCTGCCGAGCTCCTCGGCGAGCAGGTTCCTGAGCTCGTCGTAGGTGCGGAGCGCCTCGGCCGTGTTCCCGGCCGCGACCAGAGCCCGCATCAGCAGGAGGTAGCCGGACTCCCTGAAGGGGGCCGCCCGGATCAGCGCCCGCGCGGCCCGCTCGGCGCCGGCCAGCTCGGAGCCGCCGAGGCCGATCCCTGCGCGAGCGATGATCTCCCGGGTGCGCAGGTTCAGCTCCTCGAGCTCGCGCCGGGCCTCCTCCACCCAAGGGGCGTCGAACCCGGCGAGGAAGGGACGCCCGGATATGTTGAGCGCGATGTGGGCATGGACCCAGGCGTCCTTCCAGTCGGCGGCCTTGACCGCGGAGCCCGCCGCGAGGATCGCCCGCTCGGCCGCCTCGATGTCTATCCAGGTGTTCTCGGGCAGGTGCAGCTCGACCGCATCGCGGCCGGCCAGGGCCCCGGGGCCGAGCGCCGCGCGGAGGCGCGAGAGCTGCGTGCGCAGCGCCGCCGGCGGGTCGCTGGGGGGCGAATCCGGCCAGATCGCCGCGATCAGCTCATCGCGACTTACGGGCCTGCCGCGGTTTAGGACCAGGTAGGCGAGCAGGATTCGACCCTGCCTGCCGCGCAGTGCGGGCGTTACGTGCCGCCCTTCGACGTCGGCCTTCAGCCGCCCGCATAGCTGGATCCGGGTCACGCCGGGATCGGTGGGCGGCATCGTTGGAAACGATTCGGAAACGCTGTCTAAACGGGATGACAACACGCACCCACCAAGATCGGCCACAATGAGCAGCAGCTTGACCCTCGACACTCAAGGGCCGGAGTTGATTCTCCGATGTGAATGCGGAGCGATCGTTATCGCGTACGGAGAAGACCGCCTGGTCGAGCTGGCAAGGCTCCATTTCGCCGAGTTCCATCCGGATCTCGGCGCAAAGATGCCGGCCGACTTGATTCTGGCCATGGCAGAGGAAAAGGAGACACGATGAAGAAGCGAAGCGGTCTGCGCATGGCGATGCTGACTTTGGCGGTTACCGCCGTGCTGGCGCTGCCCGCGCAGGCCATTGCAAGTGACAATTGCTCCACGACGGATCCGACGGCCTCACAGTACTGCCCGCCGACCAAGGTGATCGGCAACGGCAGTGCCTCGGGCTCGTTGAGCGTGCAGGGCGCGAGCACAAGCTCGAGCTCACTGCCGTTCACCGGCCTCGATGTGATCTCCCTGTTGGCGATCGCCGCGGCTCTCACCGGCGCGGGACTGGTGCTTCGTCGCCTGACGATCGGGGGAGGCGAGCGAAGCTCGTGAACAAGGCGGGCGAGACGGCATCCCCGTACCTGACGGCGTTGCGTGCGCAGCGCCTGCTGGGCGTGGCTGCATTCCGTCTCGCCCCGGCTGCCGTGGCCGGGCTGATTGCAGGTAACCATCTGCATAGCGCCGGCCACGGCATCCTGGTCTTCGTAGCGGTCCTGCTGGCCAGCCTGGCGCTGGACCGCGATCGCTACCCGGTCCATCTGATGCCGCTCGCGGGGGGAATCCTGCGGGCGTTCGTGCCGGTTCTCGGGGCGGGCCTGGCGCTTGCGACCTTCGCCCTCGCCGGGCAACCGAAGGCGGTGTCGACGATGGTCGCCGCGGTGATCGGCGCCTGGTTCGTGATGGCCTTTGCCGGCTGGAGCAAGGTCCGGTTCGAGTCCTCCCGCCAGGTCCGGGTCGCGGTGATCGGATCCGCCGGGCTGGCCCGCGGGCTGCACGAGGAGCTGCGCAGCGCCGGCATACGCGCCTATGCGGTCGTCGGCTGGATCGCCGGCGACGCCCCGACCACCGAGCCGGGCGGGGGAGGTCCCCGCCGGCTCGGCTCTCTCGAGCAGGTCCGCGAGGTGGTCTCCAGCCACTCGATCGACCTCCTCGTCCACGCCAGCAGCCAGGCGACCGGCGACGAGCCCCGCCACTCCCGCCTTGAGGTCTTCGAGCGCGTCGCCGCCAGCTGCCTCGACCTGCCGGTCCGCCTGATCGAGGCGAGCCAGCTCTATGAGCAGCTGCTCGGCCACGTGCCGCTCGGCCAGTCGAACTCGGCCTGGTTCCAGTACCTGCTGCATCCGCGCTACCGTCCCGGCCTGCCCGGCTCCAAGCGCGCCTTCGACGTGATCGTCGGAAGCCTGATGCTCGTCCTGCTCGCCCCGGTGATCGGCGTCCTGGCGCTGGTGGTCAAGCTCACCGATGGTGGCCCCGTCTTCTACCGCCAGCGCCGCATGGGCGAGAGCGGCGAGGACTACGAGATGATCAAGCTGCGCTCGATGCGGGTCGCCGCGGAGGATGGAGGCGCCCGCTGGTCGCAGGCCGACGACGATCGCATCACCGGGGTCGGCCGGGCAATGCGCCGCACCCACCTCGACGAGATCCCCCAGCTTTGGAACGTGATCCGCGGCGAGATGACGATCGTCGGGCCCCGCCCGGAGCGTCCCGAGCTGATCGCCGAGCTGGAGCGCAGCCTTCCCTACTACGACCGCCGCCACCTGGTCAAGCCGGGAATCGCCGGCTGGGCCCAGGCCCGTTGCGGCTACGGTGGATCGGAGGAGGGCACCGGCTGGAAGCTCTGCCACGACCTCTTCTACCTGAAGCACCGCTCGGTCTACTTCGACCTGCTGATCCTGATCGAGAACGTCCGGGTCTCGCTGCAGAGCGGCGTCCAGTTCAACGTGCGGGCGCCTCAGGAGCAGTTCATTCTCGGCCACGCGGCTTCCGAGCCACGCGCGACGTAGCCAGGGGGTTTGTCCCGGCGCCATCCGGCAGCAGGGGCCGGACGGCTCCCCCGGCAGCAGGGGCCGGGGGAGTTGCCGGCGCCCGAACCCGGGCGCTCAGAGGACTTTGCTCAGGAAGTCCTTGGTCCGGGCGTGCTTCGGATTGGCGATCACCTCGGCCGGATCCCCCGCCTCGACCACCACCCCGCCGTCCATGAAGACGAGGGTGTCGCCGACCTCGCGGGCGAAGCCGATCTCGTGGGTGACGACGACCATCGTCATACCCTGCTCGGCGAGCAGCTTGATCGCGTCGAGGACGTCGCCGACGAGTTCCGGGTCGAGCGCCGAGGTCGGCTCGTCGAAGAGCATCAGTTTCGGGTCCATCGCCAGGGCGCGAGCGATCGCCACCCGCTGCTGCTGGCCACCGGAGAGCTGCGCCGGATAGGAGTCGACCTTGTCGGCGAGACCGACGCTGGCCAGCACCTCGCGGGCCTTCTCTCTCGCTTCACCCTTGTCGGCTCCCTTGACCTTGGTCGGCGCCTCGCAGACGTTGCCGAGGGCGGTCATGTGGGGGAAGAGGTTGAAGCGCTGGAAGACCATGCCGATCTCCGCGCGCTTCTTGCAGACCTCAGAGTCGCGCAGCTCGTAGATCCTGCCACCGCCCTCGCGGTAGCCGACCAGCTCGCCGTCGACGGAAAGCTTGCCGGCGTCGATCTTCTCCAGATGGTTGATGCAGCGGAGGAATGTCGACTTGCCTGAGCCCGAGGGCCCGAGCAGGCACATCACCTCGCCGCGGTCGACCGTGAGCGTGATCCCCTTGAGGACCTCGAGGGGTCCGAAGCGCTTGTAGACCGCCTCTGATTTGACCATCGGCTCGCTCATCAGATTCCTCCCATTCCCCCCGCGCCGGACTCGTCGTGGTGGTCGCCAACGTCGGTTGGCCCTGTCCCGTGCGGGGCCGCTGGTGGCGGGACAGGTCCGTCGCCTCCGCCAATCCGGTAACGCAGCCTGCTCAGCGCCCTTCGCAACCTCTGGAACGGCGTCGGTGGCAGCTCTCGCGTCCCGCCGCGAGCGTAGTGGCGCTCGATGTAGTACTGGCCGATCGTCATGATCGTCGTGAACACCAGGTACCAGACGCTGGCCACGATCAGCAGCGGTATCGGCTTGTAGTTGGTCGCGTAGATCAGCTGCGCCGAGTAGAGCAGGTCGGCGATCGCGATGACACTGACCAGC
>JBBRHQ010000130.1:0-8285 GCA_038222365.1 Solirubrobacterales bacterium | reverse complement strand
GTCAGCTACCGGGTGAAGCTGATCCACCACCCCTAGTACCTGCGAAGGGGCTCTGCGGGCGGCTGTCCATAGGGCAGCCGCCCGCCGGCGCTCCCCACCCCAGGTCATCCTTGGGCCGGGGCTCGGTCAGACTTTGGGCCGTTGATCGCCGTCCTCGCCGACACCCACATGCCGAAGGGCTCCCGCGGGCTGCCCGATCGCTGTGCCGAGCTGATCGCCGAGGCGGAGGCGGTGCTCCACGCCGGCGACTTCGTCGCGAGCTCGGTCTTGGAGGAGCTCGAGGCGCTCTGCCCGGTCGTCCACGCGGTCCACGGCAACGTCGACGAGCCCTCGCTTCGGCGCCGCCTTCCCGCAGTCCTCGAGCTCCATCTGGATGGCCGGACGCTGGCGATCGTCCACGACGCCGGCCCCGCCAAGGGACGGCTGGCCAGGCTCCGGCGCCGTTTCCCGCGGGCAGACGCGGTCGTCTTCGGCCACAGCCACCTGCCACTCCACGAGCAGGAGGAGGGCTTTCAGATCTTCAACCCCGGCAGCCCGACCGAGCGGCGCCGAGCCCCGCGACGCTCGATGGGGATGCTGGCCTGCGAGAAGCGCGGCCTCCTCTTCGAGCACGTCTGGCTCTGATTGTCAGAAGGCTGAGAAGGGCTTTGCTTCGGCTTCGTTTCGCGGGCGCCCCGAAGCGGCGCTCTCACCGGGGAAGCCTGACTCCGTCCCGATCAGACGGGCGCCCAGCCGGGCCGCGATCACGATCAGGGCCGCCAGCGCCCCGCCGAGCAGGACGAGCTCCGCCGGGCCTGTGTTCCGCAGCATCGCGACGAGGCAGACCAGCGCCGCCAGGGCGACCATCACGAAGGAGATCGCGCGATGGAACCGGCCCGACTCGGAGCGCGGCCATGGATCGAGCGATCGGGTCACCTCGCGACCCTCGTCCGAGTCGGTGCAGCCCTGCTTGGCGGGGCAGGCATTGCAGACGTCGGCGCGGGCGCGATAGCGGACGACCCGCGCGGAGTGATCGAGGTCGATCCGGTGCAGGTACTCGCCCTCCGGGCACTCCCAGGCGTCGAGCTCGGCTCGGAAGAAGAAGCCGTTGGTTCGGAAGCGGCCGGAGCGCTCGTGGGTGTGGCGGGCGAGCCGGTCGAGCAGCAGGCCCCCGGCTGCGAGCAGGCCGGCGTAGGCGGCGGCGAGCAGCGCCTCGACGCTCACCGGGCGGCCGCCGCGGTGTCGGGCTCAGGATCCGTCATCTCCGTGAAGAGGATGTCCTCGGGCTCCTCCAGGGTTCCCTTGGCAACCCGGTGGCGGACCCCGACCCAGCAGATGTAGAGCAGCGGCAGCACCCCGCCGGCAATGAACAGGACGTCCCCGGGGAATCGCAGCCACTCGAGCAGAGTGTTGGTCGAGTTGCTCAGGAACTCCAGCGAGCGGGCGTGGAAGTAGCTCGAGTTCACCGACTCATACAGCTGCAGGAAGCCGAGCGGCAGGAGGTCGGAGAAGCACATCCAGGCGAGCCCGATGTTCAGCGACCAGAAGCTGGTCTTCGCTGCCCGCTCCGGCCAGCGCTCCGCCGGGATCAGGTAGCGCAGGCAGAAGAGCGCCAGCCCGACGGCGAGCATGCCGTAGACGCCCATCATCGCGGCGTGACCGTGGTTGGCCGTCAGCGACGTTCCGATCTCGTAGTAGGAGACGATCGGCAGGTTGATCAGGAAGCCGAAGACGCCGGCTCCGAGGAAGTTCCAGAACCCGACGGCGACCAGGAACATCACCGCCCATCGGTGCGGGAAGGGCGTCTGCGAGCGCGACTCCTGGCGGGCGCCGAGCTGCAGGAAGCTCCACGCTTCCACCGTGAGGAAGGTGAGCGGGATGACCTCGGCGGCCGAGAAGACCGCGCCGAGCGCCATGTGCTCGGCCGGCTCTCCCGAGAAATAGAGGTGATGCATCGTGCCGATCACTCCGCCGGCCGAGTAGAGCAGGATGTCGAGGAAGATCACCGTCAGGGCGATCCTCTCGCGCACCACGCCGAGGAGCACGAAGACGTAGGCGACCATCACCGTCGTGAACAGCTCGAGGAAGTCCTCGACCCAGAGGTGGACGACCCAGAAGCGCCAGAAGTCGGCGACGGTGAAGTTCTCTCCCGCGTTGGCCAGAAGGCCGACTGCATAGAAGGCCGGGATCGCCAGCGCGGCGAAGAAGAACAGCCAGGGCATGTTGCCGACGTGCTCCTTGGAGAGACGCCCCCGCAGACCGCGCCAGAGGATCCCGACCCAGAAGAAGAGACCGATCACCAGCAGGATCTGCCAGATCCTGCCGAGGTCGAGGTACTCGAAGCCCTGATCGCCGAGCAGGTTGCCGATGCTCCCCATCCAACCGTGCACGTCGGCAAACTCGCCGATCAGGCTGCCGAAGACGACGATCGCCAAGGCCCCGAGCAGGATGTAGGCAAGCTTCCCCTGGCCGCGCGGCTCGCGGCGGGCGATCATCGGCGCCAGGAAGATGCCGGCCGCGAGGAAGGAGGTCGAGACGAAAAAGATCGCCAGCTGGACGTGGAAGGTTCGACTCAGGTTGTAGGGGAGCACCTGCGCGAGGTCGAAGCCGAAGAAGGAGCCGAGGTCCGCTCGGTAGTGCTGCGATGCCGCGCCGACCAGAGTCTGAAGCAGGAAGAGTGCGGCCATCACGAAGAAGAACCAGGCAGTGGCACGCTGCGCCGGGGTCAGCGCGACGTCGCCCGGGGCCCGGAAGGAGAGCGTCGCCTGCTCGCGGCCTCGCCAGCCGAGGAAGTTCCAGCGCCCGAAGGCCGCGAACAGCAGGCCGATCCCGCCGAGCAGGGCGATCAGCGAGACCACCGACCAGAGCAGAACATTGGCGCTGGGGGCGTTGTCGACGATCGACTCGGGAGGCCAGTTGTTGGTGTACGAATAGTTGTGGCCCGGACGCCGGGCCGCCGCGGCCCAGGCGGTCCAGCCGAAGAAGGCGGTCAGCTGCTTCGCCTTGACCGGATCGGAGATCGGGCGGGGGCGCAGGCCGAACCTCGTGGTCGGATCGTCAAAGAAGCGCGTGTAGTGGCGGCGCAGCTGCTCGAAGGCCCGGGCCTGGGCGGCGCTGAGGGTCAGGGTGCCCGTGTCGCTGTCGTAGCGGTTCGCCTGGAAGTCGGAGATCGTGCGCTGTTGGGCGACGTCGGATCGGGCCCCGCCGTACTGACGCCTCACCGACTGCGCGGCGCGGTGCAGGTAGTCATCGGTGAAGTCCGGCCCCAGGTAGGCGCCATGCCCGAAGATCGAGCCGTACTCCATCAACCCGTTGCGCAGGAAGACCCGCTGGCCCTGGCCGATGTCGGACCCGGTGAAAAGCACCTTGCCCGAGGGGTCGACCACTCGGTCGGGGATCGGCGGATCGGCGGTATAGGTCCGGTAGGCGAGGATGCCGAGGACGAGGAAACCGGCCAGGACGACGACGATCACGGCCTGCAGCCAGCCCTTGGAGACGAGCAGGCCGCGCTTTGCGCCGGGGGACTGGGACTGCTCGGTTTCGGGGAATGATTCAGGCATGCCGGGCGGAGTGTGCGCGGGAACCTAACATTTCTCCTAGACCGACTGGGAAAAAGAACGTAGGTGTCCGGCAGAATGAAGGCTGTGGATCTCCCCGAGACAGGTCCCGACGAAGTATTGGGCCAGGCAACTCGCGCCAGGTTGTTCACGATGATCAGCGACCTCGGCCGTCCGGCGGGAACGGATGAGATGGCACAGCGGCTGGGCATGCACCCCAACGGCGTCCGCACCCACCTGGAGCGACTCTGCGCAGCCGGCCTCCTGGTGAAGAGCCGCAAGGCGCAGACCCGGGGGCGTCCCCGGGATATGTGGTCGGTCTCCGCGGGCGCGGAGCCCGGCGGCAGTCCTCCGCGTGCCTACGGCGACCTCGCCCGTTGGCTCGCAAGGGCGACTCCGCCGACGAAGACGCGGTTGCGGGAGGTCGAGAACGCCGGCAGGGAGATCGGCCGAGAGCTGGCGCCTACCGATGCCGAGTCCGCGGAGGCGGCGCTCCGCGACACCCTCACCGGGCTCGGGTTTCAGCCGGCCTTGAAGCGCAATGGTGACGGAGCCCTCTGTTGCCGCCTCGACAACTGTCCCTACCGCAACTCGGTGAAGGAGAACCGCGAGGTCGTCTGCACCCTGCACCTGGGGATATCGCGGGGGATCCTCGACGTGATCGACCCCCGGGCGGAGCTGACCGGGTTTGTCCCGAAGGACCCTGACACCGCAGGGTGTGAGATTCAGGTCGAGGGCCTGAAGGGCTGAGCTCGGTGCGAACACGACTCCGGGCGGCCGGGATGCCCCGCCGCCCGGTGTGTCGCGTCGGATGCTCAGTGCAGCGGGCCGCGCTCGAAGACGTCGAAGTCGACGCCCTGATCGTTGCCGGTGAATTGCTCCGGTGAGCCGAAGGCGACCCAGCGGCCGTCCTCGGAGATCGACGGTTGCTGGCTGTTGTATGTGGTCGCCTGCTGACCGTTCGACTTGACGCTCACCCGGCGGGTCTTGCCCGTCTTGCGATCGTGGACGAAGACGTCGTCCAGGTCGTTGGAATCGGAGCCGACAAGCGGGGCCTCGGACTCGAAGGCGACGTAGCGCCCGTTGGACGAGATCGACGCCGGCGAGTTGCCACCGCTGCCGCCCGGGGTGTTCAGCTCATCTCCGGAGGAGGTGACGCTGACCCGAGAGGTCTTGCCCGACTTCAGGTCATGGACGTAGACGTCGTTCTCCGCGTTCATGTCCTCGGGCACGAAGGTGCCGTGATCGTCGGCGTTGAAGGCGACGAAGCGCCCGTTGGACGAGATTGCCGGCTTCTGATTTGACTGGTTGCCGTTCGGATCCGCCTCGGTACCGTCGGACTTGAGGCTGGCCCGGGTGGTCATCTTCGCCTTCACGTCGCGGACGAAGACGTCCGAGTCGACCATGTTCTGGTAGTCCGCCTCGGATGTCAGCGACCCGCCCAGCGAGGCGTAGGCAACCCGGTTGCCGTCGCCTGAGATGCTCGGATCGGTGCTGTCCTGGCTGGTCTGATCGCCGTTCGACCGGATGCTGATCCGGATCGTCTTGCCGGTCTTCAGATCATGCCGGTAGACGTCCGCGACGCTGTTCGCGTCGGAGCCGACCAGTGCCCCGTCCGAGATGAAGGCAACGTAGCGGCCATTGGCGGAGAGCGACGGCAGGGCGCTGCCCGCCGGGATCTCCGATCCGTCGGACTTGACGCTTGCCCGAACGAGCTTGCCCGACGACATGTTCTTGACATAGACGTCGTCGTAGCCGTTGTTGTCGGCGGGGACCAGGGCGCCATCGCAGCTGAAGGCAACCAGGTTGCCGTTGGCCGAGATCGAGTGGTTCAGGCAGTTCTGGCCGTTGACTTCCTTGCCGTTCGACTTCAGGCTTGCCCGCCGCGTCTTGCCGGTGACCCGATCGTGGACGAATAGGTCGTAATCGGACCCCTTGTCTCCGCCGGTGTACTTCCCCTGCGAGGGGAAGGCAACGTAGCGGCCGTTGCCCGAGACCGAGGAGCCGAAGTCGTTGTCGACGTTGACCTCCTGGCCGTTCGACTTGACACCGACCCGCTTGGTCTTCGGGGCCTGGTGGGCCTGGGCCGCGCTCGCCGGTCCGAGAATCGCAGCCAGAGACGCCCCGATCAGCAGCGCCCGGGTGATGTTGGTGGTGACGATGTTCATCTTGAGCTCCTTGGTTGGCTTCTTGGTGGTTAGGTGTTGCCAACCAAGCTTCGGCCCGCTCGGCGGGCGTCACAGAGACCCAAGGAAGGGAGCTGCCCTCTCCCGGGGGTGGTTCGTCTCACACCTTTGGGGGCGGCGAATGCGAAGATCGGATCGTGACCGACGATTCGATCCGGATAGTCGAAGCCGGTCCCGCCGATATCGAGCGGGTCGAGCCGCTGTGGCGCTCGATGGTCGAATATCACCGCGAGCTGAGCGGCAGAGAATGGCCGGTTCGCGGCGCGGAGGAAGCCTGGGATCTGCGGCGTGCGCAGTACAGGGAGTGGATCAGCGGGGCCGGCTGCTGGCTGCTGCTCTCGGTCGACCCCGACCGGCCGACCCCGCGCGGCTACGCGGTGGTCCGGCTGCATCCGGCGGGCCCGACCTGGGAGCTGGGCGACCAGATCGGCGAGATCGAGTCCCTGGCGGTCGCCGAGCACGCCCGTGGCGCCGGGATCGGCACGGCGCTGATCGAAGCGGCACACGACCTCCTGCGTCGGCGCGGAGTTCGCTATTGGTCAGTCAAGGTGGTCGAAAAGAATGCGGAGGCGACGCGGCTTTACCGGCGTCACGGCTTCCGGACCTACTACCGCCAGTTGCTGGCGGAGATCGACTAGGCCTTGGGCGCCCGTCGCCTGACTACTTCAGAAAGGGCCGGGCCGATAGCGCAGGATCAGCTCCCGGATGCAGCTCGTGCACGAGCACTCGGGAATGGTCAGCCCGGATTGGGCGCATCGCCCCGAAGCCGGCGTCTCGGCCGGCTCCAACGTCTCAGCCGTGGCCCCGATGTGACGGAGCTGCATGACCAGGTAGTCGAGATCCGGGTCCTGGGCGCCGGGGTCGAGGTCGCTTGCCATCGCCGGCGATCCTGCCCGAGCTCCGTTACCCTCACATCAAAGCATCGTTTCCACCGCGTCTCCGCCGCTCTGGCCCCGCGCTAGGCTGGAGCGCGTGACCGTCGCCCACCCCGCCCCTCCGGTCGAGGCCGCGGATCTCGACGCCGCGCTGGATGCGGTGCGCGACGCCGGGCTGCGGGTTACCGCCCCGCGCAGGCTGTTGCTCGAATCGCTTTGGGAAGCGTCGGAGCCGCTCACGGCGGAGCGGCTCAACGAGCTCTCCGGCGCGGGCGGTGACGTCGCCTCGGTCTACCGCAACCTGGAGACATTCGAGCGCGCCGGACTGGTCCGCCATTTCCACCTCGGCCACGGCCCCGGCCTCTACGCGCGGATCACGCTCGGCCCCCGCGAGTACCTGGTCTGCGACGCCTGCGGAGAGCACCGCGCGGTCGAGCCCTCGCAGCTCGCCGGGGTGCGGCGGCTGATCCGCAGCGAGTTCGGCTACGAGGCCAGCTTCACCCACTTTCCGATCGCCGGCCTCTGCCCGAGGTGCGCCCGCCGCGCTACCAGTTGACAACCTCTTGCACTAAGCAATAGGTTTCGATCTGGCGGTTTCTCGGCGTTCGTTTCTGAGGAGGCGAGATGGAAGCGGTCTCATCCAGGCGGTCGATCAGCACCCGCTGGCAGCGGCTGAAAGGGTCGCTCACGCCCTCCCAGTGGACCACCCTCAGCGCCATGGCCGCGGTGATCATCGGCCTTCACCTGATCGGCTTCGGGCTGCTCTTCGGGGTGGTCGTCCCCCACCACTTCGACCTCGGCTCGGGCGGCGCCTTCGGGGTCGGCCTGGGGATCACCGCCTACACCCTCGGGCTTCGCCACGCCTTCGACGCCGATCACATCGGCGCGATCGACAACACCACCCGCAAGCTGATGTCTGACGGTCAGCGCCCGCTCAGCGTCGGCTTCTTCTTCTCCCTGGGGCACTCGAGCATCGTCTTCCTCTTGGCGATCGGCTTCACAATCGGGATCAAGGGCCTGAGCGGCGCGGTGGAGAACGACGGCTCAACGCTTCACTCGGCGACCGGGCTGATCGGGCCGACCGTCTCGGGGGCCTTCCTGTGGATCATCGGCATCCTCAACCTACTGGTCCTCTTGAACATCGTCGGGATTTTCAGGCGGATGCGCGAGGGGCACTATGACGAGGCAGAGCTCGAGGCCGAGCTAAATAACCGCGGCTTCATGAACCGCTTCTATAAGCGGGCGACCAACGCGATCAAGCGGCCCTGGCAGATGTATCCGCTGGGTTGCCTGTTCGGGCTCGGATTCGACACCGCGACCGAGATCGCCCTGCTCGCGGTGGCGGGGACCGCGGCGGCGGCGGATCTGCCGATCTACGCGATCCTCTGCCTGCCGGTCCTCTTCGCCGCCGGGATGTCGCTGCTCGACACGATCGACGGCGCCTTCATGAACTTCGCCTACGGCTGGGCCTTCTCAAAGCCGGTGCGAAAGCTCTACTACAACATCACGATCACCTGGCTCTCGGTCGTCGTCGCCCTGGTGGTCGGGACGATCGAGCTGATCTCCGTGCTCACCGAGAAGCTCAGCCTCACCGGGCAGCCCTGGGAGTTCGTCTCGGGGCTCGACCTCAACTACGTCGGCTATGCGATCGTCGCCCTGTTCGTGCTGACCTGGGCCGTGGCTTTGGC
>JBBRHQ010000129.1:0-8411 GCA_038222365.1 Solirubrobacterales bacterium | reverse complement strand
TACAGTTGCCGCCGTTGAGCGCCGCCGCCTACCTGCTCGGAGTGCTGGAGCTCTCGGTCGCGCTGGCCGGCGCGGCTCTGGGCGCCTACCGGGTCCGCTCCCGGCTCCTGCCCGGGTGGTCCGGGCCGCCGGCCTGGGTGGTCGATCTGCTCTTCACCGTCGCGCTGCTGATCTGGGTGGCGGAGGCGCTGGGCAGCTTCGGCCTGCTCGACCCCGTTCTCTTCGCGCTGGCCTCGGCGGCCCTCGGCGCGGCGCTTCGGGCCTGGGTGGGCCCGCCGGAGCGGTTCCGTGCGACGCCGCCCCCCGCGCCCCCGTCCGGGCGGGTGGCGAGCGTCGCAGCGCTGGCCGTCACGGCCCTGGTGGTGGCGCACTGGTCGGTGCCGACCCAGCAGAGCCTCGGTCACGGGATGGCCAGCTACGACACGCTCTGGTACCACGGCCCCTTCGCGGCGGACTTCGCCCGCGGATCGACCTTCGACTTCGACTACGTCGCGCCCCGCTACCTGGTCTGGTTCTTCCCGGCCAACTCGGAGCTGGTCAATTCCTTCGGGATCCTGACGATCGGCCGCGACACCCTCTCGGTCCTGCTCAACATGGCCTGGCTCGGAGCGGCGCTGCTCGCCGCCTGGGCGGTGGGACGCCCCTTCGGCGCCGCTCCCCATTCGCTGATCGCGGTGGCGCTGCTGCTCGACTCGGGGGTGATGGCCGACCAGCCGGGCTCGGGGCGAAACGACGCGATCGCGATCTTCTTCGTCCTCGCTCTGGTCGCGATCCTCCTCAACGCCTCGGCCGCTGCACCGCGCCTCCCCTGGCGCCCCCTCGTCCCGGCCGGGCTCGCCGCCGGGCAGATGGTCGGGACCAAGGTGAACCTCCTGGCGCCGCTCCTGGCGCTGCTGGTCGGCATCCCGCTGATCGCCGAGCGGGGGAGGCGGGGACGGGCCCTGGCCGCATTCGCGCTGCCGGTCCTGGCCGGCGGTGGCTACTGGTACCTGCGAAACCTCGTCGGGGTGGGCAACCCGCTCCCCTGGGTGAGCAAGGTCGGCGGGGTCGGGCTGCCCGGACCCGACCAGCCGCTCGGAGGGCGCCCCCAGCACTCGATCGCCCACTACCTAACCGACGGCTCGGTCTGGGATCACTGGTTCCTGCCGGAGCTCTCCAACGCGATGGGGGTGCTCTGGCCGGCGCTCCTCGCCCTGGCGGCCTTCGCGATCGCCGGCTTCCTGCTGCGCGGGCCGCCGCTGCTGCGGGTCCTCGCTTTCGCGGCCCTGCTGGGCGCGGCCGGGTGGTTCTTCCACGGCACCTCGGCAGAGGGGCCGGCGGGGGAACCGATCGGTTTCTTCTCCAGCCTCCGCCACCTGGCGCCGGCGCTGGTCGTGGGGCTGGTCCTGGCCCCGCTGGCGCCGGGGCTTCGCTCCGATCGGGCCCGAGCCGCCCTGCTGGTGGCGATGCTGGCGATCATCCCCTTCGCGGACGCCTCGGGTGCCGACTGGGTGAGCGACTACCTCTGGGTGGCGATCGTGGTTGGCGCCGTAATCCTCGCCTTGCTCCTCGCCGCCCAGCGGTGGCCGCCCGCCGGTCTCCCCCGCCGATCCTTTCTCCTCGGGGCGGGCGCTGTTCTGGGGCTGGCCGTCGCGGGAGTCTGGGCGATCCAGGGCCCCTACCTCGACCATCGCTACCGCCGGACGACGATCCGGCCGTCGAGCCTCGCCGCGGCGGCGAGCTGGGCGCGGGGGATCGCCGATTCGCGGATCGCCACGACCAGCGACCGCTCCTATGCCCTGCTCGGCACAGATCTCTCCAACACCGTGGACTACCCGGGGCGCCGGCGCGGCGGGGAGTTCACCGACTGGACCAACTGCCGGCAGTGGCGCCGGGCGCTCAACGACGGTGACTATCGCTACGCGGTGATCGCCTACGACCGCGAGGACCTGGGCCACGGCCCCCCGCCACCCCAGGCCCGTTGGATCGCCGGCGACCCGGCGGTCACCCCGGTCCTCCGCTACGGCTCGACCGCGATCTTCCGCATCTCGGGTCGGCTCGACCCCGCCCGCTGCCCGCCGCCGCGGCCGGGCGAGCTGAAGCGCCTGCCCGAGCACAACACCTGAACGCCACAACCTCCGACTTAAGCGCGGCTCCCCGGTTGCCGATGTTGGAGGAACCTGCTCGGATGCCCCCGAGCCTGCCTCTGCCAGGAGCCAATCGAACCACATGACCCGCCCGTCCTCGCTCCCCCGTTGCATTACGACAACCATCGCATTGCTGGTCATCGGGCTGATTTGCCCGCTGGTGGGTAGGGCTGCCCCGACCAACCTCGACCCGAATCCCACCCAGGTCGATTTTGGCCCACGCGACGTCAACGCCGGCAGCACCCCGACGACGCAGATCGACTTCAAGAACAACACCGGAGCGGACGTCACCGTGCTCAGCGACGCGGCAATCGGCGGGGCCGACGCTTCTCAGTTCTTCTTCACCTCCAACGGTTGCAATCCAGCCACGATCGGCGATGGGAACTCCTGCAGCGTCCAGGTCTACTTCGATCCCTCTGCCGTGGCGTCATACAGTGCCTCGGTCGATCTCGAGACCGATCAGGGCACCGTTTCCGTGCCGCTGAGCGGCGTCGGAGCTGCCGGGACGCTGAGCGCAAGTCCCCCCAACTTCAATCCTCAGCCCTATTTCTACGGCAGCCAGTTTCAGAGCACCAACTTCACCAATACGGACCCCAGCTACTCGGTCTCCAGCTACAGCGCGACCATCACCGGCGCCGATGCCTCGTTCTTCTCGATTGCCGACAACAACTGTTCCAATCAGATCCAATTCCCCGGCAACGGTTGCAACATCGGGGTCTACTTCAACCCGCAGGCGGCGGGGACGAAGACCGCTCAGCTCGAGTTGAGCAACAGCGGCACCCCCGACCCCGTGATCGTCCCGCTGACCGCCACCGCTCTTGCCGGTCCGCATGCGGTGGCGACCCCGACCCAGCACGCCTTCGGCAACCAGGCAATCGGGACCAGCAGCGCCGCCCAGCAGATCACTTTGCAAAACCAGGGCGACTCCCCGCTTCAGATCCAGCAGCTCTTCATCATCGGCGGTGCGCCCAACTACTTCCCGATCACCAACGAGACCTGCGCGGGCCGTGTGCTGAACCCATCGGAGAGCTGCACGCTCGACGTTCAGTTCGCGCCCGGAAGCACCGGTCCGCAGAATGGCTCCGTGTTCGTGATCACCAACGAGAACGGCCCGATAACCCAGGTCAACCTGAGCGGGACGGCCTACCAATCGCCAACCGGCGGGTCGGTAGCGCTCAGAGGCACTGCGATGGCCGGCCGCGAGCTCACCTGCGAACCGTCGGGTTATCCGAACGGAACGACCTACTCATACGCATGGCTTCGCTCCGGGTCCGTGGTCTCCGGCGAGGGCTCCGAGACCTACATGGTCCGAAACGGCGACGTCGGCGCCAGAATCGCCTGCCGGGTCGAAGCGAGCAACCCGGTCGGCTCAGAGCAAGCGACCTCACCGCAGTCGGCCGTTGTCGCGCCCGCAAGCCTCGTCCAGATACAGGACAGCCTGGTCGCTCGACGGGTCTGTCGGGCCGTGCAGGCGCCCGCTCGGGCCGGCGGCGCCAGCCTCTCCTACGGCCATCCGGTGACTCCGGACTCCCCGCTTGGTATCCGGGCTCACGGCAAGCTCAGCGCGAGCCTCGACGGGCATTCGCTCGGCAGCGGCAAGGGCATGCTCAGGGTCAATCCACGCAAGCTCGGAAGCTACGCCAACGGCGCCCACCAGCTCTCCGTCAGGGCCCGGGGCGCGACCCGCAGCGTCCAGGTCGTACTCGGCGCGTGCCAGTTGGCGGCGCAGGCGTCCGTCGGCCGCTCGGCGACGCTTCAGGTCTCATCGGCGGTCGGGATGAATCGGCTGACCATGAGGCTGACCCGAGGTGTGCACTTCAACCGCGGAAAGATCAGGGGCCGGGTTTACCTTCAGGCTTACCATCAGCCGCAGCAGTCGTTCCTTCTCAGGGGTGCCGGCACCCGCTCCAACGGTGTGCATGTGGCGTTCCGGAGGGGCTCGGTGAAGGTCTCGGGGCTGCCGACCAACACCGGCGTCGTCCGGCTCCGCCTTGGAAGGGGCTCGATCTCCGGGCACCGCGGGCGAATCAACGCCCGGGCGCATCTGAAGGGCACCCAGGGCACCCGCGTCGCTTTTGCACCGGTCTTGAGCGCTCGCTAGCTCAAAATCCACCGTCGTGACCCGCGAAGGCCGCCGCCCTCGATCAAATGCCCGGATGGTCGTCGACGATACGCACGTGATGGCAGGGTCTTGCACCACCTCGTTCCAAGTCATGGTCTAGCCCCGCAAATCGCGCCGGCGGAGTCCCGCCACCGCGATCGCCACAAGGGCGAGCGCGGACACCCCCATCACGGCGAGGTCGCCGAAGTCGACGCCGTTGCTGAGCGGGTCATGACCGGAGTAGTAATAGAACGGCGAGATGTACTTGAGCCACTCGATCGCGCCGACCAATGGCGCGAAGCCGTTGATCAGGAAGGCGAGGATGCCGAAGCCGGCGGCGCCCCCGAGGGCGAGGGCCCTTTGCCCGGTGGCGGCGCCGAGCGCCAGCCCGAGCGAACCCAGCACCAAGGCGAAGAAGGTCAGGTGAAGCGACTGGGCCGCGAGATCGCCGGCGCCGATTCCGCCGCCGGCGAGCGCCACGGCGGCCACCAGCCCTACCCAGTTGACCCAGCCCAGCGCCAGCACCGCGAGCGCGAGCCCCGCGGCCTTGCCCAGGACAGCGGCCGAACGCTGCAGCGGGTGGGCGAGAACCAGGGAGAGGATGCCGTCCTCCTCCTCGCCGGCGGTAGAGCCGGCCGCGAACGCCACCGCGATTCCGCCGCAGATCAGCGGGGCGAGGATCGAGACGGCCTCCGCCTTTAAATAGCCATTCAGGCTGCCGTAGTCGGCGCCCCCGAGCAGGTTGCTGACTCCCTCGCCGACCTTGAGCTGCCCGAAGGTGCCGCCGATCGCGGGGAAGAGGGCGCCGAGCATCAGCAAGAAGGAGAACAGCGCGCCGGCGGCGATCGCCGTCATCCGCCAGCGCAGCCGCAGCTCCAGCGCCAAGGTCGGGATGCTCACACCGACTCCCCGTCCCGGTAGAAGCGCAGAAATAACTCCTCCAGGTCGTCATCGCGGCTGCGGATCGCACGAACCTCGTGCCGGGCGGCGGCCTTGATCAGGGCATCCGCCGAACCCTCGAAGGCGACCGTCATGTGCGTGGCGTTGACCTCGACCTCGCGCACTCCCGGCAGGGCCCGGAAATCCTCGGCGGGGGTGGACTCGGCGAACTCGATCTCCAGACGCTGCACCGCGACCGAGCGCAGGTTCTCGAGCGAGTCGACCACGGCCAGGCGGCCCTCGCGCAACACGGCGACCCGGTGGGTGACCCGCTCGACCTCCGAGAGGGTGTGGGAGGAGAGGAACACCGTGCGGCCCTGCGAGCTGACCTCCGCCAGCAGGGCGTGGAAGCTCTGCTGGACCAGCGGGTCGAGGCCGGCGATCGGCTCGTCGAGGATCAGCAGCTCGGGCTCGTGCATGAAGGCCTGGATCAGGCCGATTTTCTGCCGGTTGCCGGTCGAGAGCTCGCGGACAGGTCGGTCGAGCTGGGCCTCGAGGCGCTCGCTCAGCGAGTCGCGCACTTTCGGATCGACTCCGCCGCGAAGCTCGGCCAGGTAGTCGAGCGCGTCCGCCCCGCTCAGCTTCGGGTACAGGGCAAAGTCGTCGGGCAAGAAGCCGACCCGGCGGCGGATCTCAAGGCTGCGGCGGCGCGTGTCGAGGCCGAGCATCGTCGCCGAGCCCGCGGTCGGCGCGATCAGGTCCAGCAACAGCCGCATCGTCGTCGACTTGCCCGCCCCGTTTGGCCCAAGGAAGCCGAAAACCTCGCCGACTTCGACCTCGAGGTCGAGGTCGAAGAGTCCGCGGCCGAAGCCATAGTCCTTGGAGAGGCCCTCGGTGCGAATTGCGGCTGTAACGCTCAGCGGCGGCGGGCCTCCGGGGCCAGGGCGGGATTTGTCCACCCGGCGTCGACCGGGTTGACCGTCGTCCCCGGCGCCACCACCTCGTCGATCCGGTCCAGAAGCGCGGTGTCGAGCTTCACGTCGGCGGCGCCGAGCTGCGAGTCGAGCTGCTCGATCGTCCGCGGGCCGACGATCGCCGCGGTCACCGCCGGGTGGTTGATGGCGAACGCCAGCGACATGTGGACCAGCGAGATGCCGGACCCCTCGGCCAGCTCGGCGAGCGCGTCGGCGGCCTCCAGCTTGGCCCGGTTGGCCGGGATCGAGAGGTCATAGCGCTCCGGGATCATCTCGGCGCGCCGCGAGGTGAGATCGTCGGACCCCTTGCGCCAGCGCCCCGATAGCCAGCCGCCCGCCAGGGGGCTCCAGACGATCGCGCCCATGTCGAATTCCAGGCAGGTTGGCAGCACATCGGCTTCGATCCCGCGGGCCAGGATCGAGTAGGGCGGCTGCTCGCAGACGAAACGCTGCAGCCCCCGCTCACGAGCGACCCACTGGGCCCTGACGATTTGCGCCGCCGGATAGGTCGAGGACCCGATGTAGCGAACCTTGCCCTGGGCGACCAGGTCTGAGAGGGCTCCGAGCGTCTCGGAATGATCGGTCCAGTGATCCCAACGGTGCACCTGGTAGAGGTCGATCCAGTCGGTCTGAAGCCGCTTCAGCGAGGCTTCGACTTCTCGGATGATCCAGCGTCGCGAGTTGCCCGCCTGGTTGGGATCCTCGCCCATCGTTACGTGGAACTTCGTCGCCAGGACGACGTCCTCACGCCGGCCGCCGCTGAGCGCCTTGCCGACGATCTCTTCGGACTCACCGCGCGAATACACGTCGGCGGTGTCGATGAAGTTCAGCCCGGCATCCAGCGCCCGATGGATGATTCTGATCCCCGCCTCATGGTCGGGTTCCCCCCAGGCGCCGAACATCATCGCGCCGAGGCAGAGCGGGCTGACCTGGACGCCGGTGCGTCCGAGTGTTCGCTGTTCCACGCCGACAAGTTACTGCCGCCGTCAGAACCACCGCCCGCCGCCCGACTACCATCGGGACGACCATCCAGAGCGGTCGAGGGACCCGGCCCGATGACACCGCGGCAACCGGCCCGAGAGGGCGCGGTGCCAATGCCGGGAACGATGGAGGTGATCTCTGTGTGCAGCAACTCGGAGGGCGGCGGCGATCTCGCCATCCTCGCTTCGATCCTCGGGCAGGGCCCGCGCAGCGACCTGCCACCCGCCGGCGCCAAGGTCTGCCAGCCGTGCGGGGAGCTCGCGACCTGGGACAGCGAAGAGGGCCGCGCAGCCGGCCACGTCCACGGTGGCGAGTTCATCGGCTTCAGCCCGGGCCACGCGAACTGCGAGTTCTCGCCCTACCCCGCCCACCTGCGGCGGCGGCCCTACCGCTACTGCGAGGTTTGCCGCGGACGGATCGAGCCGAGGGCCGACTCACGGCGCGGTTTGAGCTGGCTCTGCCAGGGCTGCGCCGGCCTGATTGACGCCTCCGGGCATTCCCCCGGGATGGTCCTCGACGAGCTGGCGCTGCGTCGTTTCGCCCGGATCGGCGGGCACCTGCCCCACCGGGGTGAGGGGAAGGTGCCCGAGGCGGAGGTGGGGTTGGGCGATTTTGGCGAGCAGGCCGACGTGCCCCCGCCGCCGGACTGGATTCCCCAGGGCCTCTATCTGTGTGTGGTCTGTGGCGAGCCGCGAGGCTCGGCGCCGAGCCCCGGGCGTGGAGGCGAGATCGTCAGCAGGGCCTCGCGCTGTGTGTGCGACGGCCCCGCGTGCGTCGGTTGCGGGCGTCCTCGCAGCCACCCGCCGGTCTCCGACCACTACCACCGAGCCTCCGGAACCTGGCTGCACGTCGCCTACTTCGTCGGGATGAAGCGGTACTGCGACGAGTGCGAACCCGACCCAAGTGGGGACTAGCGGGTGCCACGCCTGATCAACACCTGCGCGGGGTCAGGCGCGGGATAGGCGCTGATCCGCGGCACCTTCCCGGCGCAGTCGTCGGGTTCGAGGCGGTAGAGCACCTGCGGCGAGTTTCCGCGAGGGACCGGCCCGACGGTGAAGGTGCCGACCACGGCGAGGCGACCGCCGAAGCGGCCGACCGCCGCCACCTCGCTGCGATCGAGCGCCCGCACGGAATGCAGGCGGGCGGTGATGATGCAGAGGCGCCGGTTGATTCGGGCTGCGGTGACGCTGAACGGCGAGGCACTCGAGGGCTTCATCCTGGCGGCGAAGCGGATCCTGGGCTGGAGCTCCCCGGGCAGCAGACGATCGATCTCGTCGGAGACGACCCCGGTGCCCCCGGGCGGAATCGTCGGGCGCAGCTCCACCCTGCGGGGCTCATCCGGCTCGCCGC
>JBBRHQ010000128.1:0-8495 GCA_038222365.1 Solirubrobacterales bacterium | reverse complement strand
AGACCTCGCCGCGTCGAGGCGCGTCCTGCTCTCCGAGCTGCGTGCGCACTCGCTGGTGCTCGGCGAGGTCGTCCTCTCCGGCGGCGAGCGTGCCTCCTACTACGTCGACGCGCGCCGCGCCCTGCTGCGCCCGGCGGGGTTCCGCGCCGCCGGAGAGCTGATCGCCGCGGCGGCGGCGGATGCGGGGGCGACGGCGGTCGGCGGCCCGGTGATGGCGGCGATCCCGCTCGCCTGCGCGGCGATCGCGGTTCCCGGGGGCGATCGGCTGGTCGGCTTCTTCGTCCGCAAGGAGCGCAAGGAGCACGGCCTGCAGCGCTGGGTCGAGGGCGCCGCCGAGCCGGGCGCGCGCTGCCTGGTGGTCGAGGACACGGTGACGACCGGCGCCTCGACCGTGGTGGCGATCGAGCTGCTCACCGAGGGGGGCTTCGAGATCGCCGGCGTGCTCAGCGTCGTCGACCGACTCGCCGGCGGGGGAGAGGCGATCGAGACAGCGGCGAAGGCGCCCTTCCGGAGCCTGGTGACGATCGACGAGATCTACCCGGAGCGGCCCGATCGCTGAGAAGGTGGCGCCCAAGCCCGAACCGAGGGTCGCGACCACGGCGGACGCGGAGGCGGTGACCGAGATATTCACCGGCGCCTTCCACGACGACCCTGTCTGGGGGCCGGCGTTCCCCGACCCCGCCCGCCGAGCGGGGCAGCAGGCGGTCCTCTGGCGCTTCTACTTCGACAACGCCGCGCCCCACCGGTGGGTGTGGCTGGGCGCGGAGGGCGGTGCCGCGGCCCTCTGGATCCCACCCGGCCGCCCCGAGATCGCGCCGGAAGCCGAGCCGCTGGTCGAGCCGATGCTGACCGAGCTGGTCGGCGCCGAGCAGGCGGCGGTCCTGCTCGAGATCTCCAAGCGCTTCGAGGCCGCCCACCCGCGAGATCACCCCCACTACTACCTGAGCCTGCTCGGCACCCACCCCGAACAGCGCGGCGGGGGCCTCGGCATGAGGCTCCTGGCCGACAACCTGGCGCGGATCGACGCCGAGGGCATGCCGGCCTACCTCGAGTCCACCAACCCCGCCAACCATGCCCGCTACGAGCGCCTCGGGTTCGCGCAGGTCAGCGAGTTCGAGCTCCCTGGGAAGGACGCCCCACCGGTTGCGACGATGTGGCGCGAGGCGCGGGGGTGATGTCGAGTGGCCGAAATCAGCAGATGGGGAGCGGTTTTCGGCCACTCGACGGGGGGAGGGGTGTGGCCTCCCCCGCAGCGCCCCGAGCAGGATTCGAACCTGCGGCCTACTCCTTAGGAGGGAGTCGCTCTATCCAGCTGAGCTATCGGGGCTCGTGCCCAGATTACGGCTCTGGACCGCCGTTTGCCGCATTCCCGGTCCCGACTCGAAGGCCTGCACCGAATCGGCAGAATCGCGATTTCTGCCAATTTCTGCCCATTCGTGGGCGCGATTGCCTGCCCAAATCGCCTCGGATCGGACCGATTCCGACCGCATCCGCATCCGCGACTTCGTGCCTATCGGGGCTGTCGTCGCAGATTAGGCGAAGCGCCGGCCCAATCCTGGACCGGCGCTTCGGATACGGCCTGCGAGATCCTGTGTCTATTCGGCGACGAGAGTTCCGTACATCCCGGCCGCATAGTGGCCCGGAATGTTGCAGTACATGACGTAGCGGCCGGCGGGAAGCTTGATCGTTCCCGCCTTCGTCTTCCCCGCTTCGGTCTCGGGGATCTCGCCGGGCGCTTTGCCCTGCTTCTCAAGCGTCTCCTCATCGACGGAGCCGTCGGGACGAGTGGGCAGATCACCAGGAGCAACGTCGGTGCGGGCAAGCACGAGCTCGTGCGGGAGCTTGCCGATGTTCTTCGAAGAGATCGTCACCGACCCGGCATTCGCGGTCGCATTCACCGGCTTGTAGAAGTACTCGCCCATATCGATCGTGATCGCCTTCGAGGATGCGGCCGCCTCCTCGGACGCCCCCTCCCCGGATCCGGACTTTACGGTGGTCGAGCCGGTCTGCTGTGTGGACGCGGAATCGGTCTGCGCGACCGTGGTCGTGCTGCTGTCGCTGCCGCAGCCGAGGGCCAACAGGCCGCCTGAGACGACCATCACGGAGAGAGCCAAGGCCCTTCCCCCCCTACTCACGGGGCACTCACTCCAGGGTCTTCCATCAAGGTCATCGGACTTCCTTTCGCGGGAATTCGTGGACGATGGACGAGACTCACGTGCGCAGGCGACGCTAGCAGCCGCCGCTTGGGTAATCCGGGTATTCCCGCCGCGTCGGTGGGGCTGACCACGGATGGCGGCCAGCCCCGAGCTACGACGATTCCTGCCGCATGGCGTCCCCGAGGCTCGCGCGGTAGGGGGCCGGGGTGCTCGTCATCATCCACGAGCTCGCCGACCGGGGTCTCGCCCCTCCCATGATCGCTACAAGGTGACCCGCCGCGATTGACGGGTCCGCTGGCGGTTCTGAGAAATCGAACCGCCGGACATCGCGATGGCCGCTCGGCCCGGCGTTGGGCAGGCAACCGATCTGCCTGCCCAAATCCCGTCGAATCGGCCCATATCCGACCACATCCGCATCCGCGATTTCGTGCCTAGCTTTGCCTGGCGCCGAGCTACTTAGGAGGGAGTCGCTCTATCCAGCTGAGCTATCGGGGCTCGTGCCCAGATTACGGCTCTGCGTGGCTGATTGCGGGATTGCCCTCTCCGGATTGGCGGTCTCGATCGATTTGAGAGAACTGCATTTCTGCCGATTTCTGCCCATAACAACCTGGTAGCCAACGACCCCGCAATCCCGCTCGTGCGGCGAAATTGAACCGTTTGCCCCGACTAAGAGATCTGGCAAAACGCGTTCTTGACGCGCTGGATGCCCATGGGGGTGGCGATCGCATAGGCTTGGCATTCCAAGCCCCGAATGGGAGGTCACCATGGAATCTGAGGGGATTGACTCTGTCGAGTTCCGGGGCGCTCAGCGGAATCAGTGGCAGAGCGCAGCAACCGGTTGGCGCAAGTGGTCGGATTTGATCGACGAATCTGCCGGCGAAGTCAGCGAGCGACTGGTGAAGATGGCAGGGGTCGAGCCAGGGAGCGGGGTGCTTGACGTCGCTGCCGGCTACGGCGAGCCGTCCCTGACCGCAGCCCGGGCAGCGGGTCCCGAGGGCAGAGTGGTGGCCACCGACATCTCGTCTGAGATGATCGCCTACGGCAGGGAGCGTGCCGCAGCGGAGGGTCTGGGCAACATCGAGTTCGTCGAGTCCGACGCTGCTTCCCTGGACTTCCCGGAGGACAGTTTCGACGCCGCGCTGTCCCGTTGGGGCATCATTTTCGAGCCCGACGCAGAGGCTGCCGCATCCCGCATCCGGAGCTTCCTGACATCTGGTGCGCGAATGGCGATCAGCTCCTGGGGGCCTCCGGACCGGGTGCCGTTCCTGGCGATTCCAATGCGGACCGCGATGGAGCGCCTCCAGGTTCCGCCACCACCACCGGGAACGCCTGGACCTCTCTCGCGCCCCACCGTAGAAGCGCTGGGAGGCTTGCTGGAGGGCGGCGGGTTCTCCGAGGTGGAGGTCGAGGAGACCGAGGTCACCTTCGAGTGGCAATCCCCTGAGCAGTTCACTACTTTCGTCAAGGAGATCGCCCCGCCGATTACGGCCCTCATCGAGCCGCACCCACCCGAGGTGCAGGAGGAGACCTGGTCGGCGATAACGGCGGCCACACGGCGGGCAGTCGGGGACGAAGGTGCGGTGAGGTTCTCGAATCTGGTGCTGCTCGCCGCCGGTCGCGCCTAGTCAGAGTCTCTGGCAGGGGTCCCGTCTGGAGCACCGGAGCCCGCCAGCTGGGGGCCCGAGCGGTCGCCGGTTCAAACCAGTCGCCCCGACTACTCGGAGGTCCGCTTGGGAAGCGGCTTTCCGCAAGCCAGGCCTTCTTGCGGACCGTCTCCACGTTCTCCTGCGACATCGCCTACTCCTGAAGCCCGGCGGCTTCGAGGGCTTCGGCGGCCAGGGGGTAGTACGGAGAAACGCGTAGCACTGCTCTACCTCTAGCCCGCTCCCTTTGCCCCGGCCGCGCTGCGTGGCGAGGACATACACCTGGCTGCCGAGGTCACGGATCTCGTCGATCTCCTCGTGCCATTCCTCCCAAGCTGTCATCCCGCCTGGAGAAGTCGACCACCACATCCGAGTCGAAGCGGGCCAGTGCGCTGCCGGCATCCCCGGCATGGAATGCCCCATACATCTGGCGCACGATCTCGACGTTCTCCTCCGACATCGCCCGCGCAGTATCTCGCCTTCTGCAGTCCAAATTTATTGGGCAGAAGCCGTGTATTTCTGCCCAAATCCAACCTAATCGGCCCTAATCGAGCGGTATCCGCAGCGCCGTTTCACGCACGCGCACGCACGAAACGGCGTTGCTTAGGAGGGAGTCGCTCTATCCAGCTGAGCTATCGGGGCTTGTGGGGAGATTATGGCCCGTGTGCTGAGGGCGGATAGGGTGAACCGAAGGCAACCGAAGTGGCGCCGCCACGTGAGGAGGACGAGTCATGTACGTAGTCGTTCGAAGCTATCCCGGGGAGGGTGCCTCGGACCTGTTCGAACTCCACGAACAGAGGCAGCAGGATGTGGAGGACCTGATCGCGGGGGTGCGCGGCTTCGTCAGCTACGCGGGATTTCGGAGCGGTGACAGCGGCATGACGGTGACGGTCTGTGAGGAGAAGGCCGGCACCGATGAGTCCTCGCGTCGCGCCGCCGAGTGGATCAAGGAGAACGCCACGACGACGGTTGACCCGCCCGTGATCACCGAGGGGAGCACCTTCCTCCAGTTCAGCGCCTAGCGCCCGAGCGCTTCAGCCGGCCGGGCGATCCATCGGGCGAGCACCGACCCTCGGAGACGAGAACGAAATGCCGCCGCCAGAAAGGTCACCAGCAGAAATCAGCGAGCGCCGGTGTTGCGTGACTTCTCCTGGCTCGTCAGTTCCTCTCCCATCCGCCCGGAACGAAGGCGAGGGGCAGCTGCGTCGAGGCCAACCTAGCCCGACCCGGATCGACCCGCAAGTTCGCCAAGGGGGCGGAGTCCGCGTGTTCAGCCCGTGGGCAGCTGTGCCGATGCCCTCCGCAGCCCGACCGGATAGAGGACGAAGTCGGAGCCGACCCGCTGCCGTACGGCGTGCATGTAGAGGAGGACGAGCACCGCCTCCGAGGCGACCGTGACGGCGGCGGCCCCCTGATAGCCGTAGAAGTAGATCGCCACCGTGCCGGCGATCGTGGCAAACACGGCTGTCACGGCCATCCGCGTGACCCGGACCTTCAGGAAGCCGTGGGAGACGAGTTGATTCTCGTTCAGGTAGACGACCAGCCGCAGGGGCACCATGGCGACGAGGAGAGTGAAGGCGAGGCCCGCGGCACCGAACGGCTCCCCGTAGAGTAGGGCGAGCAGGTCGCTTCCCCAAACGGCGACTAGGCCGACTCCGATCAGGCTGATGATGAACCCGATCGTGAGCAGCTGCTGTTGGGCAGCGTGCAGGCCGCGGTCACCCGGGGTACGCGATGCCCTCGCCATGAGGAGGATGTGAAGCGCCTCGGGCAGGAGCAGAATGCCGGTCACGATCCGAACGGGGGCCTGGTATATGCCCAGCTCGGCTGAGGTTCCCAGCAGGGAGAGCAGGATCACGTCGATCCGCGTGTAGACCATCACCAGCACATTGAAGGAGTTGAAGTGCCAGGTCTCGCGGAGCAGGGGCAGCCCGACCTTGTGGGGCTCGCCGGCCACTACCCCGAGCCGGTGCAGGCTGCGGACGCGCAGCAACAGGCCGACCAGGGCGCCGATGCCCAGGGCGAGGAGGGCCCAGGCCGGCGACTCGAGCCTATAGCTTGCGGCGCCAAGCAGTGTCAGGCCGATGATCGTTTCTGCAAGGCCCGCCCGGGCGTCCCGAAGCGAGTCCTCCCCTACCGCGAAGAACGTCCGCAGCGACAGCGTCGCACGGGTGAACAACCACCAGGGTATGGAAGCGAGAAGCGCCACCCGGTCCGGTCCCGAGAAGACGAGGCCGACCAGCACCGCAAAGGCGGCAGCGGCAGGGAGCGCGCTTACCATCTGGAAGCGCCGGACCGTTGCCAGCACGGCACCCCACCTGTCGGGGTCGGTTCGAGCCAGCAGCGGAACCAGGTACTGGCTCATCCCGCAGTCCCCGACGACCGCGGCGAACGTCCCGACCACCAGGGCCAGGCCAAAAGACCCCAGCGCGTCGACGCCCTGGAACTGGGCCACGAAGATCGAGCCGACGAACAGGGTCAACCCGTAGAGCCCGCGGGCGATCCCGCCGCTCAGGGTGTTCCAGGCCAATGAGCGGCGACCATGAAGGCCATGTCGACCGGTTGTGTCGGTCACGATGGAGGAAGTGTCATCGAGCGCAACAGTCTCTTCCCGAGTCGGAGGGCCGGCGATGATGAGCATGGCCGCCCGCGCGGCGAAAGCAGGCAGGCTGTTCGGCGACAGAGGCTGGGAGCCTCAAGCGGTCAGCGAGGAGTAGGCGCCGAGCAGCGCCTGCGCCATCAGGTCGGGCGAGAGAAGGCGGCGGAACTCCTTGCCACGCTCCCGGTCGGGCCCGAGCTCCAGACCGGCTTCAATCGCCTCTCGGAGCCCTTGCTCGCCACTCCCCGGCGACCAGTACACGCCCCAGTCCCCGAGGTACTCGTCGGTGTGCCCGTGAGTGGTCGTCACCACCCGGCAGCCGGCAGCCGCAGCCTCGAGGTCAACGTGCGGGGCGACCTCGAACAGGCTGGCGAGCACGTGGACCTGGGCGGCGCCGTAGAGAGGCAGGATGTCCTCGTGGGGGAGGCTCGGGATCCAGCGCTGCTCGCTGCTTCGATCCACGAACTCCCTGAAGGCCCGGACATAGCTCTGGTGGCGGGGGTTGGGGGCGCCGACGAACAGGCCCGGCAGGCCGATCCTCTCAAGGACCCGGGCAACGGCAAGCTGCCCCTTCCGGGCCTCGATCCTGCCAACGCTGAGGACGAAGCCCTCGGGCAGGTCGGCGATGCTCGGAGGCCGGTCCGACCACTCGGCGACGTTGGGCACCACGAAGGCCGGTCGGGGAGCGGCGTCGAGGTCCTCGTCGAGGGAGTCCTGCTCCCCGTGGCCTCCCAGCAGCCAGGCGTCACAGGCATCGAGGATCTCTCCCTGGCGGCGGGACACTCCTTGTAACAGCTGCCGGATCGCCTCCGGCCCCAGCCTCGGATTGCTCCTCGCCAGGTAGAGGTTCCTGAGGCGCTCGAAGCCTTCCTGGCCGGTAACGGTGGCAGCGAGCCGGCCGAGGCCATCCCGCTGCGAGGCATGGAGGCTGCCCACCCATCGCCTCCGGTGGTGGATCGGGGAGATCACCACCTTGCGGGCGCATCGACGCGCCAGGCGGAGTTGGTAGGCCGTCTCCACCGACCAGTCGAGATTGGACAGGTGCGCGATGTCGAACGATTCTTCGAGCTCCTCGAGCGACGGGTGGAAGACAGCTGATCCACCGTTCCGCTCGACCGTGCGGGCGTACTCCCGCACCTGCTTGGCGGCGCCGCTGATCACCCTCTTGTCTTCGGTGCGAGCGAAGAAGACGACGCGGAGACCATCCGCGATCGGCGGCGGCTGATGCTGTTGCTCGACTATCTGCTCACCGAGAAGCAGGATCTCCCTCCTCTTTCGGCTAGTTACCGCTCGATCAACGTAGGCCGGACCGCGGGACGCAGCGTACTGCCCCGGATGGTCTCGCCGCCAACGTGGCCAAACCCCGAGTGAGTCGGTGTCCTCTGCTGCGGCACCACCGGCAGCGTAGAGCAGTGGCACCGGTCGGCGCTTCGGCACGGCCCTCTCCACTCGATGGCCAATTCCATGGCGCCAGGGTGGATCGGCGCCAAAACCCGGGTCAAGCCGGCGTGGCGCAGGCTTTGCGTCGGTCACCCTCGGGGCAGTGAATGTAGTATGGCCAGCCCACGCAGGCCTCACCCGTCGCGCAGGGACTTCCGCGGGGTCGGGCTTCGCCCTCCTCGCGTGCGTCACCCGCCGAGATAGGGAAACGAGATTACGTCGAGCACTCCCAGCAACCCTCCGGGACTCGAGAGGGGTCCGAGCCGCACGCCCGAGCCCACCGGCAGGCGGGCCCGGTTGTTCGCGACCGCCTCTGCGCTGGCCGCGATCGCAGCCGCCGCCGGCAGCCTGGTCGTGGCTTCCGGACAGCAGCGCGGGAATCTGCTTCCCCCTTCGATCGCTGTCGACGGGCGCGGACTGGCGACCGTGGCCTGGACCGAGGTCGCCCGCCCGGGCATCCGGGTGGCCCAGGAGTCGGCGCCCGGACGATGGAGCCGACCGCTGCTGCTCTCCTCCGCCGGCGGCGCGGGAAGGGTCAGCGTCGGCCGCGACGGCCGTGCCCATGTCGCCTTCACCGGCCCGGACGGCCTCGTCGTCGCCGATCAGCTCGGGGGGGCGAAGGGGGGGAGGCCGAGGTTTCGCAAGCGGATCGTCGAG
>JBBRHQ010000127.1:0-8510 GCA_038222365.1 Solirubrobacterales bacterium | reverse complement strand
GGCGAGCGCAGCCGGTCTCGGGGCGTTCCTCGCCCTCGATCGAACAAGCCGGCGCGGCGACGTGCTTGCCTGCATCCTGCTGATCGCCGCGGTGGTCTCGTTCTCGGTCGGCGTCGCCTTCGCGATCGGCGCTGTAGCGTGGATTCTCTCCGAGCGTCGCTGGCGCCGGATCTGGGTCTCCGCAGTGCCGCTCGCCCTCTATGGCGCTTGGTGGCTTTGGGCGCTCAAGTTCGATCAGGGTTTCCAATCAAGCTCCAATGCCCTCCTCACACCAGCTTGGGCCGTCGACTCGCTCGCGGCGGCCGCGGCTGCCATGACCGGGGTAAACGTAGACCTGACTCGCGGGGCCGATCTCTTCACGATCGCCCTCGGTTGGGGCCGGGTTATCGCCGCCGGAGGGGTTGCCCTGGCGATCCTCGGAGCCCGCCGCCGGGGCTCCTCACCGCTGCTTTGGGGGTCCATCGGCCTTCTCCTCGCGCTCTGGTTCGCGGAAGGTCTTTCATATAGCGGCGCGACTCTGACCAGGCGGACCCCCGATCTCGACCGCTACGCGTATCCGGTGGCCATCGGGCTCTCCCTGGTCCTCGCCGCGAGCTTTCGGGGTTGGAGGCCTTCGCGCCGCGCTCTACTCGTGCTGCTGGGCCTCGTCGCTGTCGCGCTTCCCGTGAATCTGTGGGAACTGCACGAGCGAGGCAAGTCCATCCGCGCCGAATCGGCCCTAGCGCGGGCACGGCTGACTGCGATCGAGCTTGAGCGGGATCGGGTGCCAACCGACTACCTGGCGTTGCCCACCGAGAAGGCGCTACAGAGCTGCCACTATCTCGTCTGCGGAGGCACCATTTCGGCCCAGGCGGGTGCTTACCTCGCTGCCGTCCAGCGCTTCGGAAGTTTTGGCTACTCCGTGGCGGGCCTTGCGGGAGCGTCGCCTCTCGCGCGGCGTGTGGCCGACGAGACACTTGGCAGCATCGTCTCGCCGAAGATCACTGCGGTCGATGGAACCCACTTGAGATGTGGCCGCGGCCGCCCGGAGGTCGCGCTCGTGCCCGGCATAAACGCGTTGAGGGCGACGAGTCGTGGGACGGTGAGCCTGCGCCGGTTTGCCGATCAGCCCACGACCGTGGCCGGCACCCTGGCGGCCGGACAGGCCGGGGTGATCGGGCTCCCGCGCGACCGTGGCGGTGAGCACTGGCTCGCATCGGTCAGCGCCGGGGATCTGGAGCTCTGTAGAGCGGCTCGGTGACGCTGGTCTTCGCGGCGCTCAGCCGGCGCTTCCTGGGGCAGCCACCGATCGGCCTGAGGTGACCTCGGCGATCGCCGTCCGCAGTTCCTCAACCGTGCAGCAATAGCCCAGGCGGACGACCCGGCTCTGCTCCGCGTCGGAGAGCGAGACTCGGTCGCGGTCGAGCAGAAAGAACCGCTTCGTCTGCGGATCGACCTCCTCGCTGCAGGCGTGGGCGGCCTCGAGCAGCCCCAGGCGCAGCTCTGGCTCCCCGATCTCCTCGGCGAAGGAGCCGTCCTCCCGGGGAAGCGCCCCGACCTGCCGCAGCCTGGCCGTCGCCCCCTCGACGCCGCCGAGGCTGTCGACGTCGCTGGGGGGCCGTCCCCGGGCCTCGGCGCCCCGGACCGTCGCCAGCACCAGCTCGCGGTAGAGCCGGGCGTTCTCCTCGACCTCGCCCCAATCGATCTTGGCCCCGGCGCCGTAGCCGGAGCCGAAGGCCGATATCCGTTTCGGCTGAAGGTCGAACATCGCGAAGCGCTGCGGCCACTGCCCCTCTTCGCCGCACATCAGCGCGGCGAAGAGGCAGCCGTTGCGAAGCGCCTCGGCGTGGTCGGCTCGCGAGAGAGACGGGAAGCCGTCGGTAGCCGCGGCCCGCCCGACGATCTCCAGGTGCTCCCTGGCGTGGCCGACGTTTCGCTGTACCGTGGCCGAGCCGGCGTGGCGCCGCCAGGAAGCGAGCGGCTCGGCCACCCGGATCGCCCGCCCCGCGAGCCCCACCCCCATCCAGAGGATCAGGTCTCCGATGAAGCGCAGCTCCGGGTGCCATCCTCCGGCCGACTCCAGCGCCCAGCGCCGTGCCAGCCCGCCGGGCCCGATGATCGTGTCGTGCAGCCGCAGCGCAGCAGTCGAGGAGTACTCGATCGGGAGAACGGTGTCGATCGCAGCCCCGGCCTCGTCGATAACGAGGTAGGCCGGGTAGGCGACCGCGGCGCCGGGGTCGGCGATCAGCTCAGCGGCGAGGCGGGAGACCGCGCCCGGAGCCAGGAGGTCGTCGTCGGAGAGGTAGCCGAGGATCTCGCCTCTAGCGCCCTCGTTGCCCCGGTTCAACGCCTGCGCCTGGCCGGCGTTCTCCTGGCGCAGGTAGCGGAAGCGCTCCTGAGGATGCTGGGCCGCATACTCCTCCAGCAATGCCGGAGTCTCGTCGCCGGAGCCGTCGTCGACGACGAAGAGCTCAAGGTTCGGGTAGTCCTGCGCGAGGACGCTGTCCATCGCCCCCCGCAACCAGGCGCAGCGGTTGTAGGTGGAGACGACGATCGAGACCGGTGGCGCCTCCCCCCGAGCGCTGACAACCTCGCTCCCTCCGGCCCCCTGGCCCGACTCGGAGTCTGCCGACGGGGGCACCGATGACGCCGCGGCGCCGCGGCGGCGGTACCTGTTGGCCCAGCGCCGGATCGGCCGCTCGAGCAGATTCGCCGAGAGCCAGGCGTAGACGATCGAGACCGGGAAGACGAAGGCCGTCCAGGCGACCGCCGCCCAGAGCGTGCCGGTGGTCGGGATCGAGAGCGCCTGGAGGCCGAAATAGATCACGGCGAAGTGGACCAGGTAGACGCTGTAGCTGATGTCCGCGAGGCCGCGCATCGGCTCGTTGGCGAGCGGGCGCTGCACCCGCGCCGGCGCCAGCGAGAAGGCGACCATCGCGACCGCAGTCACCAGTGGATAGGCGAACGAGAGCAACAATGGCTGGCGGGCGAAAAGGCCGTTCAGCGTGCTCGGATCGGAAACCGCGTTTTCTCCGGTCAGATAGACGACCGCGATGATCGCGGGGATCGTCGCCGCCACCGTCCACAGCGCCCTGCGCTCGAGCAACCGCGGCGAGAGGGTGTCGCGCAGTCGCACGTAGAGCCAGGCACCGGTCATTCCCGAGGCCAGCGCCAGGGCCCAGCTCGGGAACTGACTCGCGTAGAAGTCGGCGAAGCGCGCCTCGGTCGCGGCGCTCAGGTGGATTCCGAAAGTGGAGGCGACTTCGCCGACGTTGAGTGCGAGCCCGTACCAGCCGGCAAGCAGCGCCGCCGCCAGGCCCAGCCCGACGAAAGGCCGGCGGTAGTAGGCCACCGCGATGAACGGCAGCACGATGTAGAAGGCGGTCTCCACCGACAGCGTCCAAACCGGGGCGATGACGCCGAACCCGAGCGCGAAGCTCCCGCTGATGACGCCGTTGACGTTAACCGGGCCGTCGATCAGCAGGGCTGGGGTTTGCAACATCGTGAAATGGGCCAGGATCGAGTCCAGCGGCGGCAGCACGGAGTAGACGGCGAGCAGGACCAGCGCAACCACGAGGGCGAGCCAGTAGGCGGGGACGATGCGGGCGAATCGCCCGATCGCGAAAGACTTCACCCGGCCGAAATCGCCGCCGCGGACCGCGGTCGGCAGGAACATGACGAATCCGCTGACGACGAAGAAGACGATGATGCTGCGCGGCAGGATCCCCCAGATCAGAATTCCCCCAGCGGAGTCGCCGGCCGCGGCGATCACGCCGCCGACCTCGAGGATGTGGAAGAGGACGACCCCGATCACGGCGAACGCCCGGTAGGCGTCAAAGGAGGCGACTATCGGGATGCCGCGCTCGGCGCGCCACTCCTTGCCTGGGTCGGCGGTTTCGCTCACACCGCGCCGGCCGGCGGCCGGGCGCCGGCGAACGTGAGGCCGGCGCGGGACGCCGAGGGGAGGTGCCCGAGGACGATGCCCGCCACGGTCGCGCTGGCCTCGGGAACCAGGTACTCCGCAGGGGGCTGCCAGGTCCTCGCGGACCCGCATGCCCACTCGACGCAGTGGCGCACCTCGCCGGCGCCGACCCCTGCCAGCACGTTGCTGCCGCACTCGATCGTCTCGGGCCGCTCGGTCGTGTCCCGCACCGTGATTGCGGGTACCCGCATGATGCAGCACTCTTCCTGCACCGTGCCACTGTCGGTGAGCACGCAGCGCGCTTCACGTGCGAGTGCGACGAAGTCGAAATAGCCGAACGGATCGCACGCACGCAGCGGGCCCTGCTCGAGATCCATGCCGTAGCCCTCGAGCCGCTCCCTGGTCCGGGGGTGGAGGCTGAAGATGACCGGCAGACCCAGCGACGTCGCCACCTCGCTGACCTCATCGATCAGCGGCCGCAGGCGTTGCTCGAGGTCCACGGTCTCCTGCCGGTGCAGCGTCATCAGCAGGTAGCCGCCTGGATCGAGCCCGAGGTCGGCGAGAATCGAGGAGCCGGCGATCCGCTCCTGGTGGCGGTCGAGTACCTCCTTTATCGGGTTGCCGGTCACCAGTACCTGGCTCGGGTGAAAGCCTTCGCGCAGCAAGTTGTCCCGGCTGCGGTTGGTATATGGCATGAGGATGTCGCTCGAGTGGTCGATCACCCGCCGATTGACCTCCTCCGGGACGCGGTCGTCGAAGCAACGGTTGCCCGCCTCCATGTGGAAGACGGGGATGCCCAGGCGCTTGGCGACGTAGGCCGAGATGGCGCTGTCCGTGTCCCCGAGGACCAGCAGCCGGTCGGGCTGTTCCTCTTCGAGGACCCGCTGGGTGCCCTCCAGGACCCCTGCCACCCGGGCCGCGAACCCCTCGCCGGAGATGCCGAGGTTGCGGTCCGGTTCGCGCACCGACAGCTCCTCGAAGAAGACGTCGCTGAGCGTCGGGTCGAAGTTCTGGCCCGTGTGGACGACGACGAGGTCGCAGAGCCGATCGAGGCGCTCGATCAGACAGCTGAGGCGGATGATCTCCGGCCTCGTTCCTAGCACCACGAGAACCTTCATCCGGGCGTCTTGCTCCCGCTGAGGCCGTGCTCGGAGAGCAGCCCGAGGACCCGGTCGGGGTCGACGACCTGATCGGCGGAGTTGTACTCGCGCCCTTCGAAGGGCTCTCCTCCCGGGTCATCCGGTCGCAGCTCGGGGAGGATCGGCAGGATCGCCAGGTGGCCATCGCGGAGGAATGTCCTCGAGGCCTCCTCCTCTGACACCAGCACCTCGTGCACCTTCTCGCCCGGCCGGATGCCGGTGTAGGTGATCTCGATCGAGCGTTCACCGATCATCGCCTGGGCGAGATCCGGGATGCGGGCGGCCGGCAAACGCGGGATGTAGGTCTCGCCGGGGCGGGCCGAGCTGACCGCCGCGAATACCGTATCGACAGCCTGATCGAGGGTGAGCAGGAACCTGGTCATCTCCGGAGTGGTCAGGGTGATCGGCCCCCCGTGCTCGATCTGCTCCTGGAACAGGGGGACGACTGACCCGCGCGAGGCGATCACGTTGCCGTAGCGGGCGACAACGAACCGGGTCGAGCCGCAGTGCAGGCCGGCCTCGATCAGGATCCTCTCCTGGAGCGCCTTCGTCATCCCCATCACGTTCACCGGCTTGCACGCCTTGTCGGTGGAGATGCCGGCGACTACCTCCACCGGCAGCCGCAGCTCGCGGATCGCGCGGACGATGTTCTGGGCGCCGAGGACATTGGTCTTGACGGCCTCGAGCGGGTGGTACTCGCAGGTCGGTACCTGCTTCATGGCCGCGGCGTGGAAGACGATGTCGGCCTCGCCCAGGAGCGCACCGACCGCCGCGAAATCGCGAATGTCGCCGATCCGGAACCTGAGCCGCTGATGTCGCTCCTCGTCGTAGACGATGTCATCGGTGGCGACACGCCGGTGCTGGAAGGAGAGTCGCATTGCGTGCTGAAGCGCCTCGCTGCGGGAGAACACCGTCACCTCGGCCGGGAGGCCCATCTCGCCCTCGAGCAGCCGGCGGACGAGGGCCTGTCCCAAGGACCCGGTTCCGCCGGTGACGACTACCCGCTTACCGGCCAGCAACCCGCGGCCTCGCTTCTGGGGGCTCGCTGGTCCTGCTGCTCAGCTCGGCCACCATCTCCGGCCAGGAGGGCGCCTCCCAGCCTGTGGTCGAGCGCAGGCGTGAGGAGTTGAGAGAGCGATCGATCTTGAGCTTCCCGTCGGGGACGATCTCGACATCATGCTGGAAGGTGTCGCGGAGGAGCAGCATGAGCTCGTGCTTGGTGATCGGCTCGGCGCCGAGGTGCCAGGTGCCCTCGAGTCGGGGATGGTCCTCGATCAGATCGCAGATAGCTCTGGACAGGACCGGGGCGGTGGGCCCGGTGAACACGGCTCGGGTGAAGCCGCGCACCTCGCCCTTCTGGGCGAGGAACCATTCGAGCAGACCGTGCGACCCGGCGAGCTCGCGCCCGATCATCGAGGTGCGCAAGGTGAGGACGCCGCTGCCCTCGGGCTCGCCGGCGAGCTTGGAGCGCCCGTAGAGGTCCTCCGGGTCGGGGAGGTCGGACTCGGTGTAGCCGCCGCGGCGGCCGGAGAAGACACAGTCCGTGGAGACGTGGACCAGCCGCACCGCCCGTTCCCTGCAGGCGGCCGCCAGCTGCTGCGGGAAGAGGGCATTGGCCGCGACCATCGCCGCCGGGTCGGCACCGGAGGCAAGCTGCTTGACCAGGCCGATGCAGTTGACGGCGACTTCGGCGCCACTCCGATCGAGCGCCCGCTCGACGCTGGAGAGATCCTCCGCCCTGACCCCGGCGACGATGCAGTCGGGATCGAGGGCCCGGAGGGCAACCGCGTCCGGTTGATCGGCTCGGATCGTCGTACTGGCCTCGAACCGCTTCTCGCACTCGCCCCAGAGGGTGTGCCCGAGCATCCCGGTCCCGCCGAAGAGGAGGACACGAGGATTGCGGCTGTCTCGCGAAGCCGGAGATGGGGACGCCATCGAGGGGGAAGCTTAACCGCGCCCCACCGGGGGCCGGGGCGCCCGGGAGGACGGGAAAAGTTCTTCATTTGGGGCGGGATCAGCCGCCAAGCGGGGCTGGGGCTGTAGTCGAGCAGCTGGGCGCGCAAGAGGTGGGGCTGAGGTTTCCGACTCGAAGGTCGACTGGGTCAAGCAGCAGCCGGATCGCTAGCACGTCGCGACCGAGGTCGGGGTCTCGTGAGCTGCCCGCATGGGGGTGAAGGCCCGCGACCAGCCCTGAGCCCGGGCAGGAACACCCTCTTTGCGGTTGAAAACTGGGCCAATGAGACTGTTCAGACGCGCCTCGATGCCCAAACCCCCGCCCCAGCAACCCACTGCCGCCGCGGAGCCGGCGGCAGAGTCGCCCTCCCCGATTCCCCGCTTCGCCCCGGAGGATCAATCCCCACCGCCCGACCCGGTGCCCGAATCCGTTGGGCCGCTGGAGGAGGAGCTGCGGCCCGGCGAGATCCGCGTTTCGCGCACCGTGGTCAAGTCCGAGCCAGAGCTTGCGGAGCTGCTGGCGCGCGAGCCGCGGCTCAGGGACGAACGGGTCGAGGTGACCCTGACCGAGAAGGGCTTCGGCACCCGGGTGGCGATCGTCGCCCCGATTGGCGACGGAGTCGAGCACGCCGACCTCGAGCAGCTACTCGACCGGCTGGCCGAGCCGCAGAAGCGCCCCTTCAGCAACGCCTGAGCTGCGGCCGTAGAATCGCCCCCCGATGAGGGAGCGCAACCCGGTCACCCACGAGGAGAAGCTCGCCTACCTTGGGGAGCTGCGCGAGCAGGCGGTGCATTCCGCCTCGGAGGAGGCGGTCTCCAAGCAGCACGCCAAGGGCAAGCTGACCGCTCGCGAGCGGGTCGAGAAGCTGCTCGATCCCGGCTCCTTCGAAGAGCTCGACACCTTCGTCCGCCACCGTACCTACGAGTTCGAGATGCAGAAGCGGCGGCCCTGGGGGGACGCGGTGGTCACCGGCTACGGGACGATTGATGGCCGCACAGTGTTCGTGTTCAGCCAGGACTTCACCGTCTTCGGCGGATCGCTGGGTGAGGTGATGGCGGAGAAGATGTGCAAGGTGATGGACCTCGCCGCCGAGGTCGGTGCGCCTGTGATCGGGATCAACGACTCCGGCGGCGCCCGAATCCAGGAGGGGGTGGTCTCGCTCGGCGCCTACGGCGACGTCTTCGTCCGCAACGTGCAGTGCTCGGGCGTGATCCCGCAGATCAGCCTGATCATGGGGCCCTGCGCGGGTGGCGCCGTCTACTCGCCGGCGATGACCGACTTCATTTTCATGGTCAAGGAGACCTCGCACATGTTCATCACCGGGCCCGACGTGATCAAGACCGTCACCGGCGAAGAGGTCGAGTTCGAGGAGCTCGGCGGGGCGATGTCCCACAACTCGAAGTCGGGGGTTGCCCACTTCGCCTCCGAGGACGAGGAGGCCTGCCTCGAGGACGTCCGCTACCTGGTCGGCTTCCTCCCCTCCAACAATCTCGAGATGCCGCCGCGGGTCGAGTCC
>JBBRHQ010000126.1:0-8564 GCA_038222365.1 Solirubrobacterales bacterium | reverse complement strand
GGTCTCCACCGGGGCAACCGTGAACTTCAACGCCGCCGCCTCCTCCGACCCCGACGGGACGATCGCCAAGTACGAGTGGGACCTCGACGGCAACGGGACCTATGAGACGAACACCGGCACGACCGCGACCACCAGTCGCTCCTACGCGAGCGCCTCGTCGGTGACCGTCGGACTGCGGGTCACCGACAACAGCAACGCCACCGCGACCACGACCCGGTCGCTGACCGTGCAGGCGCCCAATCAGGCTCCGACCGCTTCCTTCACGGTTTCACCGAACCCCGCTACTACAGGCGCAACGGTCAGCTTCAATGCCGCCGCCTCCTCGGACCCGGACGGGACGATCGCCAAGTACGAGTGGGACCTCGACGGCAACGGGACCTACGAAACCAACACCGGCACCACCGCAACCACGAGCCGCTCCTACGCGAGCGCCTCGTCGGTGACCGTCGGACTCCGGGTCACCGACAACAGCAACGGAACGGCAACGACGACACGGGCGCTGACCGTGCGCGGCTCTTATAACGCGTCGGTGCTCGGCACCACGGGGCTGATCGACTACTGGCGGCTCGGGGAGACATCGGGGACAGCCCTGGCCGACGGCATAGGCGCCAAGACCGCCACGGCTCAGGGCGGGGTCACCCTAGGAACGGCAGGTCCGCTGACCACGGACCCCAACACCGCTGCCGCCTTCGACGGCAACAATGACGCCGCCAAGACCACGGCGATCAATCTCTCGGGAACCTCGCAGCTGACCGTCGAGTTCTGGCTCCGCTGGACGTCCTTCTCGAATGACAACGACTTCGCAATGGAGTTCACCCGCAATGCCAACAACAACAACGGCGGCTTCTACATCGACCCCAATGCCAGCGGCACCAGCAACAGGTTCGCGGTCGCAATTGGCCGAAACGCCTCCCGAAACGCGGTCGTGTTCACGCGCCCGACGGCCGGCGTCTGGCACCACTACGCCTTCGTCCTCGATTCGACCGCGCCGGCCGCGTCGCAGATCGTCCCCTACGTCGACGGACAGCCCGTTTCCTATGCGAAGGCCGGGAGCGGCACCGGAGCCGGCTCATTCGCCAACTCGACGCTCAACTTCATGTCCCGCAACGCCGCCTCGCGGTTCGGGGCGGGCGCCCTGGACGAGATCGCGATCTACAACACGAAGTTGAGCGCGGCGACGATCGCCCAGCACTACGCCGCCCGCTGAGCCAGCTAACATCGTCGGCCGCAAGCTCCACCTAGAGGGTTGGACCGCTCGAGCTGAGGCTCACTCCAACCGGGGGATGAAGTGAAAGGAGACCGGTCTGCCGATCGGTGACCGAGACGCACGCCGCACCAGCTCGATTCGCCTTCGCGTGACCGTCGCCGTCGTGCTGGTCGGGGCGACGGGCGGATATGCGATCGCCTCCGAGGCGGGTGCACGGCCGCACCGCGGCCACTGCGCGAGGGTGGTGTCGAGCGTCGCGGCCGCCGAGGCGGCTGTACGGCACGCCAAGCCGGGCCGGGCAGTCTGCCTCGCCAACGGCTCCTACGGGCGGGTGTCGCTGCGGGCGAGGAAGGCCTCCGATGTCACCCTGCGGGCTCGGCACCCCGGCAGGGCGTCGATCCGGGGGGCGAACCTGGCCGGCCGCCACCTCGTCCTGGCGCGCCTGAAGGTCCGCAGCGACATCAACGTGATGCCGGGGGCATCGAAGATCACGATCAAATTTGACCGGATCAGCGGAGGGTATTTCGGGGTCAACGCGGGCCCGACCAGCTCGACCAACATCTCCGACACGACCATCCGGCACAACAAGTTCGTCGGTCCCTTCGGCGAGGACGCGATCCGGCTCAATCGCTACCACGACGGCCGCGATCGAAACCCCTACGGCGTGCTGATCGAGGCAAACGAGATCACCGGCGTCCGCGAGAACGGCAACCACTCGGACTGCCTTCAATCGGTCTGGGGAGGTGACGACCTCTACTTCCGCCGCAACTACATCCACGACAACCGCTGCCAGGGATTCTTCGTCAAGGATCAACCGAGGGCGATCTCGAACATCGTCTTCCAGCAGAACCTGATGCTGCGAAACGCCGCTCCATGCGATCCGCCGCGACTGGATTGCGGAGAGCCGGCGGCCTGGCAGGTGTTCGGGCCGACGGCGGGAATCCGCATCTCCCGAAACACGATCTGGACGACCCACAACGAGTCTCCTCTCACCCTGCGAGAGGGGCCGTTCGGGAGGCTGTCGATCACCGACAACGTCATCTACCGGGTCTGGAGCGACTGGCGGGGCGGCTTCCGCTTCAGTGGGAAGAGCAACACGATCTGCCACCGCGAGGGGACCTTCCCCTCCAACCTGTTCTCGACCAGGAGGAGATGCAAGCCGGGTTTCATCAACCCGCGCAGAGACGACTACCGCCTGCGCCGCGGCCGGGACGGGATCACCTGGCGCCCGGGCAAGCAGCACTACGGGCCCTGAGCTGACGCAGATCCGCTGCCAGACGCGGACCAGCCACCGCCGAACGATACCGAACATGCGTCCGCTGCGGCTCCGCAAGATCGCCGCGCCAGATCGCTGCGCCGACGCTACGGCAACGATCCGAAAGGAGATCAGTTGCTGCGCGTTTTCGGGGGGAGAAAGCCAGATCGGTTGCTGACGGCGTCTGTCGTCGCGCTGGCGCTCGCCTCGATCGCGACGAGCATCGCGATCGCGACCAACGGTCGCCAGCACTCGCGGGCCGCGGTCAGCTGCCAGACGCAGTTCGGCCGCTCGGCACGCCTCCGCGCCCGGGGAGAACTGCACGCCGGCCTCGCCAGGGCCAGGGCCAGGTGCCGCGCCCGGCCGGCCAGGGACAGGACGCCCCCGGAGACGACGATCACGGCTGGGCCCCCGGCCATCACCAAGAGCATCGCGGCCAGCTTCACCTTCAAGTCGAGCCAGGCGGGGTCGAGCTTCGAGTGCCGCCGCGACAGCACAGAGTGGCGCCGCTGCACCTCCCCCCGCCCTTACACCGCTCTGGCGGTCGGATCCCACCGCTTCTCGGTGCGGGCCCGAGACAGGGCGGGCAACGTCGATCGCACTCCTGCGGCCAGGATCTGGCAGGTCGAGGCCGCCCCGCCTCCACCGCCGCCGCCGGATACGACCCCGCCGCAGACGACGATCGCGAGCGGTCCCGCGGCGAGCACCACCGACACCTCGGCCAACTTCTCCTTCGACTCCGGCGAGAGCGGCTCGAGCTTCGAGTGCAGCCTCGACGCCGGCGCCTGGTCGGGCTGCTCCTCTCCGCAGGCCTACAGCGGCCTGGGCATCGGCTCCCACCACTTCTCGGTCCGGGCCCGCGACGCCGCCGGCAACACGGACCAGACCCCTGCGGAGAGGGACTGGACGATCGCCGCACCGCCCCCGCCGGACACGACGCCGCCCGAGACGTCGATCACCAGCTCCCCGGACGCCGCCACCACCGATACCGCCGCCGGCTTCTCCTTCGGCTCCAGCGAGTCCGGTTCGAGCTTCGAGTGCAGCCTCGACGGCGGGGCCTGGTCGGACTGCACCTCGCCGCAGGGCTTCAGCGGCCTGAGTATCGGCTCCCACCACTTCTCGGTCCGGGCCCGCGACGCCGCCGGCAACACCGACGCCTCTCCGGCAGAGAAGGACTGGACGATCCTCGAGCCGCCCCCCGACACCGCGCCGCCCGAAACCTCGATCGCCGATTCACCGGACCCCGCCACCACCGAGACCTCTGCCGCCTTCTCCTTCGGCTCCAGCGAGCAGGGTTCGAGCTTCGAGTGCAGCCTCGACGGCGGCGATTGGTCTGAGTGCTCCTCGCCTGCGGCCTACAGCGGCCTCGGCTTCGGCCCTCACCACTTCTCGGTCCGGGCCCGCGACGCCGCCGGCAACACCGACCCCTCCCCGGCACAGGAGGACTGGACGATCCTCGAGCCGCCACCTCCAGACACCACACCGCCGGAGACCACGATCGCGAGCGGTCCGGCCGCAAGCACAACGGATACCTCCGCCGCTTTTGCCTTCGGCTCCAGCGAGGCCGGCTCGAGCTTCGAGTGCAGCCTCGACGGTGGCGCCTGGTCGGGCTGCTCCTCGCCGCAGGCCTACGTCGGCCTGGGCGTCGGCTCCCATTACTTCTCGGTTCGGGCCCGCGACGCCGCCGGCAACCTCGACCAGACCCCGGCCTCAAGCGACTGGACGATCGCTCCGCCGCCCGACACGACCCCACCGGAGACTTCGATCAGCAGCGGCCCCCCGGCCTCGACCACCGCCACCGCGGCGAGCTTCTCATTCGACTCCAGCGAAGCCGGCTCCAGCTTCGAGTGCAGCCTCGACAGCAGTACATGGGCGTCTTGCACGTCGCCCAAGGCGTACAGCGGGCTCACGCTCGCGGCACATCGGTTCTCGGTGCGAGCACGCGACGCCGCCGGCAACCTCGATCAGACCCCGGCCTCACGCGACTGGACGATCACCGCGCCGCCACCTCCCCCGCCGCCGCCGGGCGACGCTTGCAATAACGTGGTCAGCAGCGCCTCGGCGGCCCAGAGCTCGGTCTCAGCGGCCGCTCCGGGCTCGGTCGTCTGCCTCGCCGACGGCTCCTACGGCAAGCTCTCACTGACCGCCACCAAGAGCGCTCCGGGTGTCGAGCTCCGCTCCGAGCACCCCGGCGGAGCGACCATCGCCGGAGCCTCGCTGAGCGGCTCTCGCCTGACCCTGTCCCAGTTCCGGGTGATCGGCGACGAGGTGACGATCCAGCCGGGCTCGACCGGGATGGTGGTCAACCGCAACCTGATCTCCGGCGGTTACTTCGGGGTGGACGCCGGCCCCACCTCGAGCACCTACGTCAACGATGTCAGCGTTATCGGCAATAAGTTCCAGGGGCCTTTCGGCGAGGACGCGATCCGCGCCAACCGCTACCACGACACTGCGGCCGACGCCGATTCCAACGGCCTGCTGATCCAAGGCAACGAGATCACCAACGTCCGCGAGAACGGCAACCACTCCGACTGCCTGCAGTCGGTTTGGGGGGGCGACAGCCTCATCTTCGACCGCAACTACCTCCACGACAACCGCTGCCAGGGCTTCTTCATCAAGGATCAGCCGGCCACCGTGACCAATGTCGTCGCCTCCGACAACCTCTTCGTCCGCAACGGGGCGACATGCGACAACGCTCCCGGCTGCGGACAGCCGAGCTATTTCCAGCTTTTCGCCCCAGAGGCCAACGTCCACATTTTCAAGAACACGATCTGGACGCCGGAGAGCGGCAGCCCGATGACCTTTCGCGACCAGGGCTGGACCAACGTCGAGCTCGACCACAACGTCGTCTACCGGCTGTGGACGGACACCAACCTCTCCTCTTTCTCCGATCACGACAACACCTACTGCAAGCGCGAGACGGCCTCCGGAGGGGTGCTGCCGAGCGCCACGAACTCGACCACGGCCTGCTCGCCCCCCTTCCCCGCTTCGAGCCTTGCCGGAGGAGACGACTACCGCCTCGGAAACAGTCGCGGGGTCGATTGGCGCCCGGCGAGCGAGCACTACGGCCCCTGACAAATTCTCCGGTGCCCGGCACGTTGATCGTGTATGGAGCGGGCCAGGGACCTCGACCGCGGAGCACTCCGGGCGCTGAGAGCGACCGCGATCGCCGCCGCGTTCGGCGCCATCCTGGTGCTCTGCTCGTGCGGCAGCGGGGGCAATGCGAAGACCGCGCCGGCAGCCCAGGCAGCCGCCGCAGCCGGAAACTCGTCCGGCGAGGCCTGTTCGAGCGTCGATTCGGGCCTGGAGCGGATCGCTGACGCGGTCTCGGGCGCTGAGCCCGGGGAGACCCTCTGCCTGGCGGACGGCTCCTATGGGACGCTTCACCTCGACGCCTCGCAGCAGGAGCCCGGCGTCACCGTCCGCGCGGAGCACCCTGGGAAGGCGATCCTAGCAGGCGCCGCCCTGCAGGGATCGAACCTCACCCTCTCGCGCTTCAGGATCGACGGCGAGGTAACGGTCGAGCCCGGTTCAACGGGGATGGATGTCAGTCACAACAGGATCGGCGGCGGTTACTTCGGGGTCAACGCGGGGCCGACCTCCTCGACCCCGGTCAACGACGTCGCGATCACCGGCAACCGCTTCGTGGGGCCGTTCGGAGAGGACGCGATCCGTCTCAACCGATACCACGACGGCGACGACGCAGACCCCTACGGGATCCTGATCCAAGGCAACGAGATCACCAACGTCCGCGAGAACGGCAACCACTCCGACTGCCTGCAGACCGTCTGGGTTGGAGACCACCTCTACTTCCGCCGCAACTATCTGCACGACAACCGCTGTCAGGGCTTCTTCGTCAGCGACCAGGCGACCCCGATCAAGGGCATCTTCGTCGAGGACAACCTCTTCCTCCGCGACGCCGCTCCGTGCGACCCTCCCGGATCGGGCTGCGGGCCACCCTCGACCGGGCAGGTGTTCGGGCCGATCGACGGGATCACGATCTCCCGCAACACGGTCTGGACCGCTGGGAATGGCTCACCGTTCACTTTGCGCGACGGGCCGTTCGGGAAGGTGACGATCACCGGCAACGTGCTCTACAGGGTCTGGAGCGACTGGAGGGGTGGATTCCCGTCCTACACGGAGGCCGGCAACGTGATCTGCCGGCGTGAAGGGACCTTTCCCGCGACCGACCCCTCGACCGAGAGGACCTGCTCCCCCTCATTCGTCCACCCGACGAGTGACGACTATCGGCTGAAGGGCGGCGCCGCAGGGATCACCTGGCGCCCCGCCGCCCAGCACTACGGTCCCTGAGGCAGCCGAAAATATGCGGCCCGGCGGCAAGAAATCGTCCCCTTCGGCCGTTTGTCAGGCATGAGCGCGAGCCCTGCCGCTGCGCCTGCGGCCATCACGTCTGACCCGATCGACCACAAGGACGATCTTCGCTCCAAGCATGCCCACGCCGGCGTCGCGATGGCCGTGGCGACCCTGGCGATGGCCCTGACCTCCGGAATCCAGGCCCTCCTCTACGTCAGCGAGTTCGGCGTCGACGCCCGCACCGACGGATTCTTCGTCGCCTTCTCCCTCTACGCGATCTTCGGGGTCTTCAGCCAGAGCATCCGGATCACCTCGGCTCCGCTGATGGTCGGGGAGAACCCGCGCATGACGACGCGCCAATTCGCCGTCGCGCTGGCCGCGATCGCCGCTCCGGTGGCGATCTTCACCGTAGTCCTGGCCGGACCGCTGGCAGCGCTGCTCGCCCCCGGCCTCGACCACGAGGCCCAGTCTGTGACCGAGTCGGCCCTTCCGATCCTCGGCTGCGCGATGATCCTCCAGCTCTGGGCCGCCGGCGGCGCGACGATCCTGGCGATCCGCGACAGGTTCGACCGGGTCGCCCTCGCCTACATCGCGGGAGCCGTGATCGGGCTGGTCGTCTACGTGGCGATCTACCGCAGCGCCGGTGAGCTCTCGCTCGGCTGGTCGATGCTCGCGATGGCGATCGTCACCTGCGTGGCGATGCTGGACGGCGTGCGGTCCAGCGGCGGCGATCAGCCCGCCGCGACAGAGCGCCGAATCGACGCGCGGGCGCTGGCGCATTCGGTCGCCCTGGTGCTCGGCCGGACCTCTGTCTACCTCGCCTTCAACGGCCTCTACGTCGTCACCCTCGCGTTCGCCAGCAACTACGACCCCGGCGACGCCACCCTCCTCTCCTACGTCTACCTGTTCTCCAGCTACCTGGTGGCCGCCACCGGGTTCGCCCTGGGCATGTCGCGGATCGCCGACATGCGTCGCGGCGTGCTCACCGACTGGCGCGCGGTGATCGCCGACACGGTGCCCTCCGGCTTCCGCTACGCGATGCTTCTGGTGGCCCCCGGCCTCGCCGCCCTGATCGCCGGCGGCGCGACCCTGATGGGAGAGCTGCTGCCCTCGAGCTTCGACAGCTCCGACGTCGCCCAGCTCCGCATCTTTGCGGCGCTGCTGGTGCTGTGGACGATCGCGGCGCTGCTCGTCAACCTTCTGCTTCCCGCGCTCTTCGCACTCGATCGGGCGAAGATCGTCAATGCGCTGGCACCTGTGATCGTCGTCCTCCACATCGCGGTCACGGCCGCGGCGGGCGCCATGTTCGGCGCGAACGGAGTTGTGGGCGCGTTCTTCGTCGTCCCCCTCGTCTTCGCCGGGGTCCTGCTGGTGGTCGGGGCAGGGAAGGGGTGCGTCCAGATCCTCCGCGAGCTGGGCCGTGACGGGCTGCGGTTCGGATTGCTCTCACTCGCCTGCTTCGGAGTGGGCGCCGCGATCGGCACCGCGTTCGGTGGAATCGCAGCTCCCCTGCTGGCGATCGGCATCGGAAGCGTCCTCTACGGCCTGCTGACGTCCAGGCTCGCGCCGCGCCAGATGCGGCTGCTGGTCGGCGCCGTGCGGCCGGCGTCAGCATGAACGTAGCCGTCCGCACAGCAAACGACCGCGTCACCTGGGCGGCGACCCCGCTCGAGCGGGCCCGGCGACTGGCGGCCAACCCTGACATTCGCGCCCTCGCCGGCCTCGCCACCGTGTTCGCGATCCTCGCCGCCCTCAGCTGGCAGAAATGGGGTGTCCCCTCGGTCGACT